>CAYRFT010000151.1:0-4986 GCA_964423585.1 uncultured Parabacteroides sp.
TGCCGACAAGCATTTTCAACAAGAAATTGCTCAAATTTCAACGGGCTTACTTATCTTTGTGAATTAATTGCACGAAAGTATCAATTTAAACAAACACATTAAAAGCGAAGAGTGTGATGAAGAAAATACTTATTCCCTTATGCCTGGTGCTGGGCATGCACACGATGGATGCCCAACGCTCGTATCGGTTTGGCAGTCCGGAACGCCTGTTTGCGGAAGGCAAGGAATTGTTCGAGCTGAAGAATTATCCGGGCTGCACGGACAAGCTGGAAGCCTATAAAGCCCACGCCTCCGACGCGGACTTGATCCAGGAAGCAGACTTCATGTTGGCTTGCGCGGCATTTGAACAAGGCAGCCCCGATGCGGGCGGGCTATTGAAAGCGTACCTCGAAACGTACCCGGATTCGCGCCATGCCGACATGACGAAGTTCTTGATCGGTTCGTTCCATTTCGGCCAGAAGGACTATCCGGAAGCCATCTCCTGGTTGAAAGAAGCCGACATAGACCTGTTAAGCCCGGACGAACAGGAGGCGTACAGTTTCCGCCTGGCATATTCGATGCTCCAAGCGGAAAAAGACAATCCGGACAAGCGGCAGCAAGCCCGGCAGATGTTCGGGCGCATCCGGGAAATAGGCGACAAATACCGGGATGCTTCCGCCTATTATGTCGCTTACATCGATTATGCGGACGGCAAATACGATCAGGCCCTCGAGGAACTTGATGCCTTGAAAGAAAGCCGGGACTTCAAGGAACTGTCTTCTTATTACACGGCGCAAATCCATTTCATCCAAAACAAGTACGGACAGGTCATCGAGGAAGGCGAACAATTGCTGGATGCCTATCCCCAAAGCGATAACAATGCCGAATTATGCCGTATCCTCGGCAACTCCTATTATCACCAGGGGCAACGGGACAAGGCATTGAACTACCTAAGCAAATATGTATCGGAAACCGAAGAGCCGTTGCGCGGCGACCTGTATCTGTTGGGCGTTTGCCAATTCGACAAGGAGGATTATGGCAGCGCCGTCGGCAACTTCGGCAAGGTCGTCAGCCAAGACGACGCCTTGACGCAGAACGCCTACCTGTATTTAGGCCAGTCTTATCTCAGGCAGAACGACAAGAACAATGCGCGCATGGCATTCGAGGCGGCCGCGACCTCCTCGTATGATACCCGAATCCAGGAAGCGGCGATGTATAATTATGCTTTGCTGATTCATGAGACGGCGTTCACCGGGTTCGGCGAATCCGTCACGATCTTCGAGGATTTCCTGAACGATTTCCCGGATTCCCGATATGCGGACAAAGTAAACGATTATTTGGTGGAAGTCTATCTGACCACCAAGAATTACGACGCGGCGCTGAAATCCATCGAGAAAATCAAGCACCCGAGCGCCAAGATTTTGGGAGCCAAGCAGAATATCCTGTTCCAATTGGGAACGGAAGCCTTTGCCAACATGAAGATGGACGAGGCGATTGGATTGTTCACCCGTTCCATCCAGATGGGGACTTACAACGAAGAGGCCCGCGGCGACGCTTATTTCTGGAGAGGCGAGTCCTACTACCGGAAAGGCGAGTACGGGAATGCGGCCTCCGACTACCGGGCTTATCAGAACAATGCCCGCCGGAAAGGGACCGACATGTACGCCCTCTCGTTCTATAACCTGGGATATTGCCACTTCAAGCAGCAGGAATACGACACGGCCTTGGCCCGTTTCCGCCAATACACGGACGAGGAGAAAAATCATGCGGCGGCCTCGTATGCGGATGCTTATAACCGCATCGGCGACTGCCTGTTCCGGAACCGCCAGTTCGCGGCGGCCGAGGAGAATTACAACAAGGCTTCCCAGGCGCTTCCTTCCGCCGGAGATTATTCGGTTTACCAGAAAGGGTTCGTGCTGGGCCTGCAGAAAGATTATGACGGGAAGATCCGCGCCATGGACCAGTTGATCCGGGAATACCCCGAATCCCAATACATCGACGATGCCCTGTTCGAGAAAGGCCGCACTTACGTCTTGCTGGAAAACAGCCCTTCGGCCATTCAAACCTTCAACAAGCTGATCGGCGAATACCCGGAAAGCAGCCTGGCACGGAAAGCCGGCATCCAGCTGGGGCTGATTTATTACAACGACAACCAACCGGGGAAGGCGGCCGAGGCCTACAAGCAGGTCATCCGCAAGTATCCGGGAAGCGAGGAGGCGAAAGTGGCCTTGCAAGACTTGAAGTCGGTCTATATCGACATGAATGATGTCGGGGCCTATGCCGCCTATGTGAATTCATTGGGAGGAAACGTCCATTTGAATGTCAATGAACAGGACTCGCTGACTTACATAGCGGCTGAGAAGCTGTTCATGAAAGGGGACAACGAAGGGGCGCGCCGGAGCATGCAGAGTTATCTGCAGAAATACCCGAAAGGGGCCTTCAGCACCAACGCGAACTTCTACTTGGCAAGCATAGCCTTCAACCTGAAGGAATACGACAAGGCTTTGCCGATGTTTGAACAGGTAATCGCCGGGGGCGACCGGAAATTCCTGGAGGAATCAACGGCGCGCAAGGCTGAAATCGAATACCTGACGGGAAACTTCAAGGCCGCCCTCAAGACTTTCAAGCGGTTGAACGAGATTGCGGAAAACGCCGGCAACAAAGAGGCGGCGGCTTTGGGCATCATGCGCTGCGCCCTGAAGGCAGGGAACCAGAAGGATGCGCTTGCCGGCGCCAACCAGTTGCTGAAGAATCCGAAAATATCCCCGGAGATTGCCAACGAGGCGCGTTACGTCCGCGCCAAGGCCTACATGGAAATGAAACAGGAATCCAAGGCACTGGCAGACCTGAAACTGCTCAGCAAGGACACCCGCACGGCACAAGGGGCGGAAGCCAAATACCTGCTGGCGCAGCTTTACTACGACACCAACGATGACAAGAATGCGGAAAAGGTCCTCGAAGAGTTCGCCAAGAACGGCACGCCGCATCAATACTGGCTGGCCCGCGGCTTCATCCTCTGGGCGGACATATATATACGGAAAGGGGACCCGGTGCAGGCCCGCGTTTATCTGAACAGCCTGCAGAAGAATTATCAAGGAGACGACAACATCACGAAAATGATTGAAAGCCGTTTGGCAAAACTAAAGTAAGGAGGTCAAGATGAAAACAGAATATCAGAAATTGCTTTGCGCGGCGGTACTGCTGGGGGCGGCCGCCACGGTTTCAGCCCAAGAAGATGAAACGAAAAAGAGATTGGACCGCGAGATGACGTTGGAACGCGAATATGCGCCGACGGTGCAAGACGCGAACAAAGTCAACATGCTGCCGGAAATCAAAGAGCCGCAGGTGGCCCGGCAGGAGATTGCCTATTCGCCGTTTACCATGCCGACAGACCCGGACAAGCAAATCCCGCTCCTGCCCTCGGGGAATGCCATGGCGCAGATGGATTACAACCAACGGCGCGGTTACTTGAACGTGGCGGCGGGCATGCACCTGAACATAAACGGAGACTTCGGCTACCATCTCCTGAGCACGGAAAAAGACAAGCTGAATGTCTTCTTTTCCCACCGTTCGACCAGCGGCAACATCGACTATATCCAGATAGAAGACCAGGTGAAGGCCAAGCTGAACGACAACACGGCCGGCATCCGCTATGCCCACGTGTTCGACAGGGCGACCTTGAAGATAGGGGGCGGGTATAACCATTCGAAATTCAATTATTACGGCCTGCCGGTGAGACAGGGCGAGCAGACGGAAGACATCCTCCTGCAGGCCGACCGCGACACGAAACAGGCAAGCCAGGCCGTCCGGGCGAACGTCTGCGTGGAGGCGAAGGAAGACGCGGCATTCTTCTACCTCGTGGACTTGGATTATGTCAACTTCTCGCACAAATACGGGCTGAGCAAGGAGCTGGACGGCCCGACGGAACACACGCTGGACGCGAAACTGGACTTCAGCGTCCCCTTCGAGGACCAGCGCGTGGGCGTGGGCGGGCAAATCACGTATTTCGCCTACGACCTGCCGTCCTATCCGGCGGGCGCCGGGGGGTGCGTCTTCGACAATCACGCCGCGGTTACGCTGAGCCCGTATTACAAGGCCGCCGGGGAAAACTGGAACCTCCGGCTGGGGACGAACGTGATGTTCGTCACCGGCGACGACGATTCCTTCACGGTGTCGCCGAACATGGAGGCAAACGTGGCGGTGGCCGACAAGACCGTGCTTTACCTGAAAGCCGACGGCCGCCTTTACTCCAACAGCGCGTATGAGACATCGCTCGTCAACCGCTATGCCAACCCGACGATGAGGACCGCCACGACGCGCGAATGGCTGAACGGCGAGGCGGGCCTGAAGTGCGGCGCGGCTCCCGGATTCTGGTTCAACCTCTTCGCAGGCTACAAGATCCGTTCGTCGGACGTGCTCTTCGTCCCTTCGTCCCTGTTCCGGGAAGGCGAGTTCGGCAATTATGCGGACGTGCTGCCGGGAATCGACACGAAGGTCTTCTTCGCCGGCGCCAACCTGAAATACAGCTACCAGGAGTTCCTCGACTTCCGGCTGAAAGGCGTTTACAACAACTGGAAGGGGAACTACGACGGTTCGTGGGAGGACGAAGGCCTGCAGGAGGCGGACCTGACGCATGTATATGGCCGGCCGGAGGTGGAAATCAACGCCGACGTGACGCTCAGGCCCGTCGAAAACCTGTCCGTGGGCGTCAATTACTACCTGGCGACCGAAAGGTACGCGCAATTGCCCGGCCGCGAAGATTACAAGATGAAAAACATCAACGAACTGAACCTGCAAGTCGGTTTTATCTTCGACAAGACGTTCGGCGCCTATCTCAAGGTGAACAACATGCTGAACCGGCAATACGAGATGTTGTACGGGTACCCGATGCAGGGGACCAACATCATGGGAGGCGTAAATATCAATTTTTAACCGCATTTTGCCATGAGGGGAGCAAGCCGCAGGCCTACGACGGTGCTTCTTCTGCAGAATGAGCACTGTCGTACT
>CAYRFT010000152.1:0-4981 GCA_964423585.1 uncultured Parabacteroides sp.
CTGTCGACTCGGTTTTTCAGGGTCCATTCTGGAAAAGAAGCATCCACTGCGCCCCATCCATGCGCCACAACCACAAAATCTTTTTTTGCGCTTCCGGTTGGAGACTTCATGCCGGAATTTTTTTGGGGAAATTCATGGCTACTTTTCATAAAAGAACTTATATTTGCCTGCAATTAACGGGTAATTCATTTTTTAATCTAAACAACATATAATCATGGAGAAGCCTTATGTAGTAGGTATCGATATAGGTGGTACCAACACGGTTTTCGGCGTGGTTGATGCACGCGGGACCATTTTATATGCCGGCTCCATCAAGACCGGCAAATATCCAGATGTCAATGATTATGTAGCAGCCTTGGGCGACGGGGTGAAAGGTGTCATCGATCAGGCGGGCGACCCCGGCAAAATCAAAGGCATCGGTATCGGAGCGCCAAACGGGAACTTCTTTAACGGCTGCATTGAATTCGCCCCCAATCTTCCTTGGAAAGGCAAAATTCCTTTGGCAGAAATGGTGAGCGATTATTTGGGAGGCCTCCCCGTCGTGCTGACTAATGATGCCAACGCCGCGGCAATCGGCGAAATGACTTACGGCGCCGCCCGCGGAATGAAAGACTTTATCGTCATCACCTTGGGGACAGGCGTAGGCAGCGGCATCGTCATCGGCGGCAACTTGGTATATGGCCACGACGGGTTTGCCGGCGAATTGGGGCACGTCATCATGCGTCGTAACAACGGACGGCTTTGCGGCTGCGGCCGTCACGGCTGCCTGGAAGCCTATACGTCAGCAACGGGCGTTGCCAGGACGGCCCGCGAATATCTGGAAATCCGCAAAGATGAAAGTTTGCTCCGCGAACTGGACCCTGCGGAAATCACTTCGAAAGATGTGTTCGACGCGGCCATGAAAGGAGACAAGCTGGCTTTGGAGATTTTCGAATTCACAGGGAACATGTTGGGTGAAGCCATTGCGGACTTCGTCGCTTTCTCAAGTCCGGAAGCGATCATCTTGTTCGGCGGCCTGACGAAAGCCGGCGACTTGTTGATGAACCCGATCAAACGTTCGATGGACAAGAACATGCTGAAAGTATATGCCGGCAAGACAAAATTATTATTTTCCCAGTTGAAAGAAAGCGATGCCGCCGTATTAGGGGCAAGTGCATTAGGCTGGGAAGTGAAAAAATAAGAAGATCCTTTCCCTTGATGCAAGTTTTGGAGGTTGTGTCAAAACGCTGGCACAACCTTTTTTTGTACCCCGGCATGTGTATTCAGTCCGACTTCATCCAGATGATTTCTTTCCCGTTATGCTTCAGGCATTCTTTTCGTGCCAATACGAATAAATAATCGGAAAGGCGGTTGATGAATATCAGTACCGGATCTTCCACTTCGGATTCTTCCGCCAAGCTGTAGATGCGGCGTTCCGCGCGCCGGCATACGGTGCGGCATACATGGGCGAGGGAAGCCGAACGGCATCCTCCCGGCAACACGAAACTCTTCATCCGAGGCAATTTCCCGTCGATGCGGTCGATTTCATGTTCTATTTTTTCGATGCTCTCCGGGGTAATCCGGCTTTCTGTTTTCAAATCGGCAGCCGATGGGTCGGTGGCCAGATAGGAACCGATATCAAACAGCTTATGCTGAATGAATAGCAAGAACTGTTCGTCTTCCACGTCATCGATAGCCGTCATCAGAAGGCCGACAAATGAATTCAATTCATCAATGGTGCCGTAGCTTTCTATGCGGCGGTCGGCTTTCGATACACGTTTCCCGCCCACCAGCGATGTGGTGCCTTTGTCCCCCGTGCGGGTATATATCAGACTTTTTGCCATACGTTCACGTTTTCTTTAATTATAAGTTTTCTACCCAAGGCTGCAAAGATAACCTTTATTATCCAAGTTTTTAGTATATGGCTATAATATCCGTCGGTTGAATCAGGATAAAGCATATTTCTGTCCTGCAAGAGCGTTTTTCGTGTCCCATGGGAAATACGTGAAATTTTCCACGAGAAAGGCTTGTTTATTCGGAAATGATGTCTATCTTTGCACTCGCGATCAAGAAAAGGCTCGCTAGCTCAACTGAATAGAGCATCTGACTACGGATCAGAAGGTTATAGGTTTGAATCCTATGCGAGTCACAGAAGCGGAGGCAGTTTGGCTGCTTCCGCTTTTTATATGATGCCGCACCTTCATTGATCGTTTTTCCTGTTCCCATGCTGTTTTTACCATGAAAGCGGCCGGCAAGGCAGTCCTTCTTTTCGTAGTAGCCGGTATGTCAAAATGTCGCCATCCCGGTTTGGCATTTATTTTGTAAATTCATTTGCGGCAAGTAATCAAAAACAGATAAGATAAGAAAGGAGATTAAATATATGAACTTTAATAATTTTACAATCAAATCGCAGGAAGCCGTCCAGCAAGCGGTGCAGTTGGCCGCACAGAACGGCCAGCAGGCAATCGAGGCGGTTCATTTGCTAAAGACTGTCATTATGACGGGTGAAAGCATTGCAAATTTCCTCTTCCAGAAGATGGGCGTGAACCGGCAGAATGTGATGAAGGCGGCAGATGCCCGGATTGCATCCTTGCCGAAGGTGTCGGGCGGAGAGCCTTACTTGTCCGCCGAGGCGAATGCCGTATTGCAGAAAGCCATTGATTATTCGTCCAAGATGGGCGACCAATATGTGTCGTTGGAGCCGATTGTCTTGGCTTTGTTTACGGAAAAGAGTGCCGCTTCGCGGATATTGAAAGATGCAGGTGTCACGGAAAACGAATTGCGCAAGGCCATTGAAGAGCTTCGCAAAGGGAACAAGGTGACAAGCCAGTCTGCCGAAGATACCTATGAGGCTTTAAGCAAATATGCCATCAATTTGAATGAACGGGCACGCAGTGGCAAATTGGATCCGGTAATCGGCCGGGATGAAGAAATCCGCCGGGTGCTCCAGATCTTGAGCCGCCGGACAAAAAACAACCCGGTCCTGATTGGCGAGCCGGGCGTCGGCAAGACGGCCATTGCCGAAGGGTTGGCACATCGAATCACGCGGGGCGATGTCCCGGAGAATTTGAAGTCAAAGCAAATCTATTCGTTGGACATGGGCGCTTTGATTGCCGGTGCCAAATACAAGGGAGAATTTGAGGAGCGTCTGAAGGCCGTCGTAAACGAAGTGATGAAATCGGAGGGCGAAATCATCCTGTTCATCGACGAGATTCATACTTTGGTCGGTGCCGGGAAAGGGGAAGGAGCCATGGATGCCGCCAATATCCTGAAGCCTGCCCTGGCGCGAGGCGATCTGAGGGCCATTGGCGCCACGACGTTGGATGAATATCAAAAGTATTTCGAGAAGGACAAGGCGTTGGAACGCCGTTTCCAGATTGTCATGGTGGATGAACCGGATGAGTTGGATGCCATCTCCATCCTGCGCGGACTGAAGGAAAAGTATGAAAACCATCATAAGGTCCGTATCAAAGATGATGCCATTATTGCGGCTGTCCGGTTGTCAACCCGATATATTTCGGACCGTTTCTTGCCGGACAAGGCCATCGACTTGATGGATGAAGCGGCGGCCCGGTTGCGCATGCAAATGAATTCGGTGCCGGAAGCATTGGATGAGGTGTCCCGCCGCGTCAAACAGCTGGAGATTGAACGGGAAGCGATCAAGCGGGAAGACGACAAGCAGAAATTAGAACAGTTGAATAAGGAAATCGCCGGCCTGAAGGATGAAGAGAGGAGGCAGAAAGCCCAGTGGGAAAGCGAAAAGGCTCTTATCAACAAAATCCAGCAGGACAAGATCGACATCGAGAACCTGAAGTTCGAAGCCGACAAGGCCGAACGCGAAGGCGATTACGGCAAAGTGGCGGAGATCCGTTACGGCAAGATCAAAGAAAAGGAAAACGATATCAAAGACGTGCAGGAAAGGCTGCACGACATGCAGGGAAGCGCCGCCATGATCAAGGAGGAGGTCGATAGCGACGACATAGCTGAAGTCGTTTCCCGTTGGACCGGCATTCCGATTACCAAGATGCTGCAGAGCGAAAAGGACAAGTTGCTGCATCTCGAGGAAGAATTGCACAAGCGTGTCGTTGGCCAGGACGAGGCCATCCATGCCATCGCGGATGCCGTCCGCCGGAGCCGCGCCGGATTGCAGGACCCGAAGCGCCCGATCGGCTCATTCATCTTCCTGGGGACGACCGGCGTCGGCAAGACCGAGCTGGCAAAGGCCTTGGCCGATTATCTGTTCGACGACGAGAACATGATGACGCGCATCGACATGAGCGAATATCAGGAAAAATTCAGCGCCACCCGTCTGATCGGCGCGCCTCCGGGGTACGTGGGATACGACGAAGGCGGCCAGTTGACAGAGGCGATCCGCCGGAAACCGTATTCGGTGGTCTTGTTCGATGAAATCGAAAAGGCGCATCCCGATGTGTTCAATATCCTGCTGCAAGTGCTGGATGACGGCCGCCTGACGGACAACAAAGGGCGCACGGTGAATTTCAAGAATACCATCATCATCATGACAAGCAACATGGGGTCTTCCCTTATCCGCGAGAATTTCGAAAAGATCACGGATGCCAACCGGGATGAGGTGGTGGATGAAACGAAGAGGCAGGTCCTCGGGCTGCTGAAGAAGACGATCCGGCCGGAATTCTTGAACCGCATCGACGAGACCATCATGTTTACGCCGTTGGATGAAAAGGAAATCCGCGAGATCGTCGGCTTGCAGTTGAATGCGGTCAAAGAGATGGCCGGGAAGAACGGCATCGGCTTGCAGTTCACGGACGGCGCGCTCGATTTCATCAGCCACGAGGGATACGACCCGCAGTTTGGGGCCCGCCCGGTGAAACGTGTCATCCAGCGGCATGTCTTGAACGAGCTGTCGAAGGAAATATTGGGCGGACACGTGGACCGTTCCCGTCCGATTGTCATCGACCGTGCCGGCGGCGGGTTAATATTCAAAAACTAATCTGTCTTGGATTTCTATTGCACCGTTGACTCC
>CAYRFT010000153.1:0-4970 GCA_964423585.1 uncultured Parabacteroides sp.
CCACGCCTTCTCCCTTTACAGAAATTAACTTTGGAAGCGCTTTTCCGATGAAAATCCGGGCGGAACGGCCCTGTGGAGGCGCTTGGACTGTTAAAATCCGGGCGGAAGGAAGGGAAAAACGGCGTTTCCCGCCTCCAATCCGCCGGGAGAAACACCGCCCGTGCCCCCGCGCGGCCCCCGGAAACCGTCCCGTCATTCATACCGCAAGGCTTCTATCGGGTCGAGCTTCGCCGCCTTCTTGGCCGGGTACCAACCGAAGAAGATGCCCGTCGCCGTGCAGACGACAAACGAAAGCAGCACGCTCCACGGCTGGATGAAGATGGGAAAACGCGCCACCTGGTTCACCGCGACGGCCGAACCCACGCCGAAAAGCACGCCGATCACCCCTCCCGTCACGCTTATCAGGACGGATTCGATGAGGAACTGCGAAAGGATGTCGATGCCCTTCGCGCCGATGCTCATGCGCAAACCTATCTCGCGGGTGCGCTCCGTCACCGAGACATACATGATGTTCATGATGCCGATGCCGCCCACCAAAAGGGAAATTCCCGCCACCGCCGCAAGCAGGACGGTCATCATGTCGGTCGTGGTCGTCAGCATCGAGCTGAGCTCTTCCTGGCTTCGTATCGTGAAATCGTCGTCCTCGTCCGCCTTGAGCTTGTGGTTGCGGCGCAGTATCTCCGTGATCTCGTCGATGGCCCTCCCGCTGTATTCCTCCTTCAAGGCCGAGCAGGTGATGCCCTGCAGGTGGGTGATGGCCAGCACTTTCTTCTGGATGGTCGTGTAAGGGGCCAAGATGAGGTCGTCCTGGTCCATCCCCATGCTGTTGTAGCCCTTGCTCTCCAACACCCCCACGATCTTGAAGGGCAGTTTCTGGAAACGAATGACTTTCCCGACCGGGTTTTCCCCGCCGGGGAACAGGTTGTCGGCCACCGTCTTCCCCACCACGCAGACCTTGGCGGCGACGGCGATGTCCTGTTCGGAAAACATCTCCCCGTCCTTCACCTTGTAACGGCGTATCTCCATGTAGTCGGGACTGATGCCGTAGATGGAAGTCGGCGTGTTGTTGGCCCCGTAAATCACCTGCCCGCTGCTGTTGACCGAGGGGGAGACGGCCGCCACGTAGCGGGTCTCGTCCACGATGCTCTGGTAATCCTCGAGCTTCAGCGTTTCCATGCTCGAGGCATCCTGGCGCACGCCGCCCCGGATGTCCCCTCCCGGCTGGATCATGATCATGTTCGAGCCCATCTCGCTGATCTCCGCCTGGATGCTCTTCTTCGAGCCTTGCCCGATGGCCAGCATGGTAATGACCGAAGCCACGCCGATGATGATGCCCAACATCGTGAGGAAGCCGCGCATCTTGTTGTTGGCCAAAGCCCGCAAGGCAATCTTGAATAAATTCGTAAAGTTCATGTCCGTAAAAAATTCTGTTGTCAGTCGTCCGCCTTGGGCAACCGGGCCAAAGCCCCGGCCGCATCCAATATGTTCACATTCTTCACATCCGAGGTGACATGCCCGTCGCGCAGCGTGATGTTCCGGCTGCTGTACTGGGCGATCTCCGGGTTATGGGTCACGAAGATGATGGTACGCCCCTCGGCATGGAGCTGCTGGAACAATACCAAAATCTCGAAGCTGGTCCTCGTATCCAGGTTGCCGGTGGCCTCGTCAGCCAAAATCACGGCGGGGTCGTTCACCAAAGCCCTCGCAATGGCCACGCGCTGCATCTGCCCGCCCGACATCTGGTTGCTCTTGTGGTTCAACCGGTCGCCCAGCCCGACGGCAATGAGGGCGTCGATGGCTTTTTCCTTCCGCTCCGCCGCCCGGTAGGCCGGGTTGTACATCAGCGGGAGTTCCACGTTCTCGATGGCCGTCGTCTTGGGCAACAGGTTATAATTCTGGAAGACGAACCCTATTTTCCGGTTGCGCAGCGTGGCCCTCGCGCTTTTCCCCATCGTGCGGACAGACACGCCGTCCAGATAATACTCCCCGGCGGTCGGCGTGTCGAGGCATCCCAACGTGTTCAGCAACGTGCTCTTGCCCGACCCGGAAGTCCCCATGATGGTGACAAACTCGCCCTCTCCAATCGTGAAGCTCACGCCCCGCAGCGCATGGACCACCTCGTCGCCCACGACAAAATCGCGCTTTATGTTCTCCAGTCTTATAATCTCTCTCGTGATCATGATATGTACGCGCTTGTTTTCAATGGTCTTTCGGAATCATTTCCTGTTTCTCCTGCTGTCCGGGGGACCCGGCATGAACGGGCTCCGCTCCTGCCCTGCCGCCGTCGAGAACTCCATCGGGCTGGAAATCGCCAGATCGACCGCCACGACCTCGCCCTCCTGCAAGCCGTCCACTATCTCCGTGACATTGTTGTTGCTCGAGCCAACCGTGACCGCCTTCGGCTTCAGCCGCGTCCCTTCTTCCACCCATACCAGGCGTTTCCCTTCGGGGACCTGCATCGCCGCGTTCTCGACGGTCAGCCCCAGCGGTTCCAGCATGCGGGCATCGGCAATGAAGCGCAACGCCTTGTTGGGGACCGACAGCACGTCGTTCCGTTCCATCGTGTAAATCGTGATGTTGGCCGTCAGGCGCGGTTTCAACTTCAAGTCCGGGTTATCGGCCGAAATCACCACTTCATACGTGACGACGGTCGAGGAGGAAGACGCGCTCGAAGCCGAGACGCCGCTCTCGCTGCTCCCGCCCAGGCGGATCTGCTCCACCTTTCCTTCAAAGACATCATTCGGATAGGCATCCACCGTGAACGAGACGCGCTGCCCGTCCTGCACGCTGCCTATGTCCGCCTCGTCCACGTCGGCTATGATCTGCATCTTCGTCAGGTCCGCCGCGATCGTGAACAAGGTAGGCGTTTCAAAACCCGCCGCCACGGTCTGCCCTTCCTCGACCGCCTTGTTGATCACCACCCCGTTGATGGGGCTCGTGATGGTGGCATACTCCAAGTTCCGGCGTACCTTGACCATCGAGGCCTGGTTCTGCTCGTAATTGGCCTTCGCCTGCTCGTAATTGTAGGTGGCCGTCTCATAATCCGTGTCGCTGATCAGCTTCTTCTCGAACAACACCTTGCTGCGGGCATAGTTCTTCTGCTGGTATTCATATTCCGACTTGCTCCTGTCCAACTGCGCGGTGGCCGATTGCAGCTCCGCCTCCAACGTCACCTTGTCCATTTCCGCAATCAACTGCCCGGCCGTCACGACATCGTTATAGTCCACATACAGCTTGTCGATGATGCCCGATACCTGCGTGCCGACATCGACTTCCGTTACCGGCTCGACTGTCCCCGTGGCGGTCACCACATTCGAGATGGACGTGCGGCCCACCGTTTCCGTCTCCAAAACCATTCTTCCTCCGGCCTTTTTCCCGGAAAAGAGGAAAAACCCTCCCGCAACGACCGCGATTCCGGCCAGGCCGATCATAACTTTCTTCCTGTTCATATCTCTCGATTACTTTTTTGCCTGATATCCCATCCCGCCTAAATGCTGATATCGACGGGTTTCTTCTGGTAAATGTTTAGAAGTTGAATATTCATGATTGCCATGTATTTCGACTGAAGCACCTCCTGCTGCGCGTTCAGCAGGTTGTTCTTTTCCGTCAGCATCTCCAGCGTGTTCTTCATGCCCAAGAAAAACTGTTCCTCGGTCAATCCGAAGCTCTGCCGGACGTAAGACAATTTCTCGACGGCCGACCGGTACTGGCTCTGCGCGGAGGTGGCGTCCAGGTAAATCCCCTCGACGGTCTGCAGCAGGTTCTTCTGGGCGTTCAGCAAATCCAGCTGGCTGGTGGTGATTGCCAGCTTCGCCTTGTTGTAGGCCGTCTTCTTTTCCCGGTTCGAGAAGATGGGGATGTTGATCGTGAGGCCCACGCTCTCGTTGAACTGGTTCCATATCTGGTCGCCGAACGAGAAGCCCGTGCCCGACACATGCCCCGTGCCTATCCCCGCGTTCATCGACAGCGTAGGCCAGTAGGCCGCCTTCGCCTTTTCCTTTTCCAGCTCCGCCACCTCGATGGAGAGCTCGCTGCTCCGTATCTGCGGCATCACGGCCAGCGAGGTCTGGTAGATCGACTGCTTGTCGGGCAGCGAGACGACCACCTCCGCCTCGTCCACCTCCGGCATGTTCAAGGCCATTTCCTGCGTGATGTCCAGCTCGAGGAGCTGCTTCAGTTGCAGCTTGTAATTGTCGAGGTTCGTCTGGGCGACCACCAGCTGGTATTTGTCCGTGCTGTACTGGCTCTCCAGCTGGGCCAGATCGACGGCCGAGATGGAGCCCGCCTTGTAGAGCTCTTCGCCCCTGTCGCGCTCGGCCTTCGACGTTTCGACGGTATTCTCGTTGATCGCCACGGATTCCATGGCATACATCACCTGCAGATAGGTCTGGAGGATGGCGATCTGGATGTCGTCCTCGCTCTGTTCGGTCGAAAGCCTGTTCACCTCGTTCTGCAGCTTCTGCTGCCTGATGGTCTTGGCGCGCTGCCCGCCGTCGAAGAGCGTCCAGTTGGCGTTCACCGAGTAATTGCCGCTGTAGCTGTTGTTGTTCGCCACGTCCGACGAGGGATAATTCACATAGCCCTGCGACACCGAGGCCGACAAGGAGGGGAACAACTGGTTCTTCGCCCGCTCCGTGTCTTCCATCCCCGACAGTTCATTCACGCGGCTCTTCTTTATCTGGATATTGTTTGCCAGCGCATAATCCAAACACGAGCGGAGCGTCCACTCCGCCGGCTGTTCCTGGGCTTGCGCGCTTGCCGCCAGCAGCCCCACCGATAACCCTATTGCTAATGTCCGTATCATATCTGTTCTTTTTCTTTACGCGGCAAAAGTACGCGCCCCTCGTCCCCCGCGCAATAAATATAGAGGGACCCGCTCTTTTTATCGACAAATTCCCCGTTTCAGCCGACAAGCGGGATGCAAACGGACGGCGGGCGGCAGTTTGTCGGAGGTCCTTGTGGTGGCCGTC
>CAYRFT010000154.1:0-4967 GCA_964423585.1 uncultured Parabacteroides sp.
ATGATTTTTTGGTTGAAAAAGCGACGGAATATCCCCTGAAAACGATTTTCCTTGCGTGAAATCGGAAGAAATGCTTCATTATAAACCAAGAATGGGGAAAGGGATGAAACAAAAAAAGCATCCGGCGAGGATGCTTGAGAAAGAAGTGGGCGTTGACGGATTCGAACCGCCGACCCTCTGCTTGTAAGGCAGACGCTCTGAACCAGCTGAGCTAAACGCCCTCCCAAAATCTAATGTTTTGTTGCCCTATCTCTTTAAGACGACGCGAAGGTACGTGTTTTTTTGAAACCTCCAAATATTTCCGGAGAAAAAAATAAAAAAACTTGCTTTTGCATATACATCCCGGGAAAAGCATTAACTTTGCGGCTCCACAATAATGACAAAGGGAATGATATTATCGACACTAACGGCCATCTCGCCTGTTGACGGGCGATATTGGGACAAAGCAGAGGACCTCTCAGCCTATTTTTCCGAATTCGCGCTGATCAGATACAGGGTGCGGGTGGAAATCGAGTACCTGATAGCCCTGTCCGAATATCTCCCGCAATTAAGTGAATCAAACACGGATGAAACAAAAGCCCGGCTTCGCGGCGTATATAAAGATTTTACGCGAGAAGATGCTTTGCGGGTGAAAGAAATAGAGAAGGTAACCAACCATGATGTCAAAGCCGTCGAGTACTTCATCAAGGAAAAGACAGAGCATTTCCTGGCCGAGAAACATCATGAGTTCATCCATTTCGGATTGACTTCCCAAGACATCAACAACACGTCTATCCCTTTATCGCTGAAAGAAGCGTTGAACGAGGTCTATTATCCGGGGCTGGAAGAAGTAATCCGGAAACTGGAGGCGTATGCGAACGAATGGATGAATATCCCGATGCTGGCAAAGACACACGGGCAGCCGGCCTCTCCCACCCGCTTGGGCAAAGAAATCATGGTGTTCGTTTACCGCCTGAAACAGCAAGCGGGCTTGTTGAAGGCGACGCCCGTTTCAGCCAAGTTCGGAGGCGCGACCGGGAATTTCAATGCCCATCATGTGGCTTATCCGGAATATGACTGGAAATCCTTCGGGAACAAATTCGTCAACGAATCATTGGGGCTGCAACGCGAAGAGTGGACAACGCAAATCTCCAACTACGACAATTTGGGGGCCGTCTTCGATGGGATGAAACGGATCAACACCATCTTGATTGACCTGAGCCGCGACTTCTGGCAATATGTCTCCATGGAATATTTCAAGCAGAAAATCAAGGCAGGAGAAGTAGGCTCGTCGGCCATGCCGCATAAAGTCAACCCGATTGATTTCGAGAATGCGGAAGGAAACCTGGGAATTGCCAACGCCATCCTCGAACATCTATCGGCGAAGCTTCCGATCTCCCGCTTGCAGCGCGACTTGACGGATTCAACGGTCTTACGAAACATAGGCGTTCCGATGGCGCACACCGAAATTGCCTTCAAGAACTTGTTGAAGGGTCTGGACAAATTATTGTTGAATGAAAAAGCATTGGAAGCGGACCTTGACAAATGCTGGGCAGTCGTGGCAGAAGGCATCCAAACGATTTTGCGCCGGGAAGGTTATCCGAAACCATACGAAGCCTTGAAGGCACTCACACGCACTAATGCAGACATCACCGGGCAGTCGATCAAAGATTTTATCGAAACATTGCAGGTCAGCGAACGTGTGAAAGAAGAGTTGAAGGCGATTACGCCGCATAATTATACGGGAATTTAAAAACCAAGGAGGAAAGGCATCAAAGTAGCTTCAGAATGCAATGGATAAACCGGGCGGCTTTGATGGCGAACAAAATAAATGCTATTTTATTTCCTATTTTATCACATATCAAAAATCAAAAGGCAGCCGTGAGGCTATCAACAAACTTTATTAAACAAATTACAACTATGAGTACAGAAGAGAGAGATGAGGCACAGCAGCCGACAGCACGCCCAAGGAAAGTAATGGGCTACAGAGAAAACGCAGACGACAATGGAAGGCCATTCAACGCCGGCTACAACCGTCAGGAAGGCAACTATGAACGCAGACCGTACAACAGGCCGGCAAACAATGACCGAGGAGGTTATCGTTCATACGGAGACCGCCCGTCATATAATGATTACGGCGGCAACCAAGGTTATCAACAACGTTATGCCAATCGTGGCGGATACGGGAACAACCGCCCGTATGGCAACAACCGAAACGCAAATTACAACAATCCGACTCGTGAGGGAGGTTATAATCCAAACCGCCAATATGGTAATCGTCCGGCCTACAACCCGAACAACGATCAACGTACTTTCAGCCGTCCGGTTTATAGCAGGACTCCGAACGCCTTGCCTAACAATCCGGAAGATGCACCCATAAGGAGAAGAAGGCCACGTGTAGGAGAAAGGCGTTTGGATAATCGCGGGGCAGAACCACGTCCATACGGCAACAATTACGGTGGCGGAAACGCATACGGCGGCATCCGTTACCGTGCAAACAACGGGAGAAATAACTTTAACCGGCGGCCGAACAGCAACAACCGGCGGCCGAACAATTATAACCCGAATGTTAGAAATAACAACTTCCAGAATCAATTGAAATATAAGGAAGTTTTGGCAGACCCGAACGAGCCGATCCGTCTGAACAAGTTCTTGTCGAATGCGGGCGTTTGTTCTCGCCGCGAGGCCGATGGGTTTATCCAGGCAGGAAACGTAAAAGTAAACGATGTCGTGGTAACGGAATTGGGCACGAAGATCACCCGTTCTGACAAAGTAACTTTCAACGACAAGCCGGTCATGATCGAAAGCAAGGTTTACATCTTATTGAACAAGCCGAAGAACTGTGTGACTACATCGAACGACCCGCAGGAACGCCTGACCGTCATGGATCTGGTAAAACATGCTTGTTCGGAAAGGGTCTATCCGGTAGGCCGTTTGGACCGCAATACCACCGGCGTATTGTTGTTGACCAACGATGGCGACCTGGCTTCCAAACTGACTCATCCGTCATTCAAGAAGAAGAAAATCTATCATGTATGGCTGGATAAGAATGTTTCCATAGAAGACATGGAGAAAATCGCCAACGGCATGGAACTGGAAGACGGTGAAATCCATGCAGACGCTATCAGTTACGCCAGCGAGACAGACAAGAGCCAGGTCGGCATCGAAATCCATTCCGGCCGCAACCGTGTCGTTCGCCGTATCTTCGAATCATTGGGCTACCATGTCGTCAAATTGGATCGTGTGTATTTTGCCGGCCTGACAAAGAAGAACCTGGGTCGCGGCAAGTGGCGTTACCTGAGCGAAAAAGAAGTGAACGCGCTGCGCATGGGGGCTTTCGAATGACAAAACAAATAAAAGCGGCTTTTCCATGAAATGTTATTCCGCCGGAATCCAAGGACAAGGCTTACAAGGATTGCAAGGACTTTTCCGGAAAAGTGAAATTCAACGAGGTATAGAATGGAAACAATAAGAAGGACAAAGATTGCAGATTTGCTTGAAAGCACAGCCTTTGGCTCTGCCGTTAACGTAAAAGGCTGGGTTCGTACCCGCCGTGGCAGCAAACAGGTAAACTTTATCGCGCTGAACGACGGTTCTACGATAAATAACATTCAAATCGTCGTCGATGCAGGCAAATTGGGGGAAGAAATCCTGAAACCGATTACGACAGGCGCCAGCATCAGCGTAAACGGCACCTTGGTCCGGTCGCAAGGGAAAGCCCAGGCCGTCGAAATACAAGCCGCCGAAATTGAAATCTACGGCACGGCCGATCCGGCCACTTATCCGTTGCAGAAGAAAGGCCACTCCATGGAGTTCTTACGGGAAATCGCCCACCTGCGTCCCCGCACGAATACGTTCGGCGCCGTTTTCCGCATTCGCCATAACATGGCTTATGCCATTCACAAATTCTTCCACGACAGAGGCTTCTTCTACTTCCACACGCCAATCATCACCGCTTCCGACTGCGAAGGTGCCGGACAGATGTTCCAAGTGACCACGAAGAACCTGTATGACTTGAAGAAAGATGAAAACGGCTCCATCCTTTACGATGACGACTTCTTCGGGAGACAGACGAGCCTGACGGTTTCCGGCCAGTTGGAAGGCGAATTGGCGGCAACGGCCTTGGGGCAGATCTACACGTTCGGGCCGACGTTCCGCGCAGAAAACTCCAATACTCCGCGCCACCTCGCCGAGTTCTGGATGATCGAGCCGGAAGTCGCCTTCAACGACATCAGCGACAATATGGATTTGGCGGAAGAGTTCATCAAATACTGCGTGCAATGGGCGCTCGACAATTGCAGGGACGACGTGAAATTCCTGAACGACATGTTCGACAAAGGCTTGATCGAACGCTTGCAAGGCGTATTGGGAGACAAGTTCGTCCGCCTGTCTTATACGGAAGGCATCAAGATCTTGGAAGAAGCCGTTGCCAAAGGCCGCAAGTTCGAATTCCCGGTTTATTGGGGCATCGATTTGGCTTCGGAACACGAACGCTTCCTGGTGGAAGAGCATTTCAAACGCCCCGTCATCCTGACCGACTACCCGAAAGAAATCAAGGCTTTCTACATGAAGCAGAACGACGACGGAAAGACAGTCCGCGCCATGGATGTCCTGTTCCCGAAAATCGGGGAAATCATCGGCGGTTCCGAGCGCGAGGCCGATTACGATAAACTTTACAACCGCATCCGGGAATTGAATATCCCGATGAAAGACATGTGGTGGTATCTGGATACCCGCCGCTTTGGGACTGTGCCCCATTCAGGTTTCGGCCTTGGCTTCGAACGATTGTTGCTGTTCGTTACGGGCATGGCCAACATCCGGGACGTGATCCCGTTCCCGCGTACCCCGAATAATGCGGAATTCTAATGCAGGAGCAGCCGATGCTCTCGGTCAGGAGCATGGGATGCTCTCGGTCAGGAGCACGGGATGCTCCCGGTCAGGAGCATGGGATGCTCTCGGATAGGAGCACGGGATGCTCTCGGATAGGA
>CAYRFT010000155.1:0-4944 GCA_964423585.1 uncultured Parabacteroides sp.
AAATTGCTTGTCCTCTTCGTGCGGCTTGTCCGCTAATCTTTTTGGGTAGAAAGGGAAGAGAGCCAGAGCCCCGCGAAGGTCAGGAGGCCGTTCAGCATGAGCATCTCGTAACCGAAGGCATATCCGGCATATTTCTCCAGCAACCGTCCGGCACAGAAGCAGACGAGGGGAGAGGCGGTGCAGATGAAGGGCACGAGCCTGTCGCGGGGCTGTCTCCGCGTGAAAAGCCCGAAGCCGAACAGCCCCAGCAGCGGCCCATACGTGTATGAGGCGATCATGTAGATGGCATCGATGATGCTGCGGTCGTTCACTTCCTTGATGACGACGATGATGAGGGCGAACAGGACGGAGATCAGCAGGTGGACCTTCAGCCGCGTCTTCTTGGCCTGCCCCGGCTCCTGGCGGGCAATCCCCAGTATATCGACGCAGAAGGAGGTCGTCAGGGCGGTCAGGGCGGAATCGGCGCTGCTGAACGCCGCCGCGATGATGCCGATGGTGAAGAAGACGAGGACGCTCCCGCCCAGGATGCCCGACGTGCAGAACATCGGGAGGATGTCGTCGCCCATGGCGGGGAGGGCGATCTGTTCTTTCCCGGCGAGGATGAGAAGGAGGATTCCCAAGGAGAGGAAGAGGAAGTTGACCGGCGTGAAGGCGAAGCCGTAGGCGTACA
Source organism: uncultured Parabacteroides sp. (assembly GCA_964423585.1). Lineage (GTDB taxonomy): Bacteria > Bacteroidota > Bacteroidia > Bacteroidales > Tannerellaceae > Parabacteroides. The sequence goes on from CAYRFT010000155.1 coordinate 671, forward strand.
TGTTCTTCCGGGCATCGTGCAGGCTCTTGCAGGAGAGGTTCTTTTGCATCATGTCCTGGTCGAGGCCCGTCATCACGATGGTGATGAAGATTCCGCTGAAGAACTGCTTGGCGAAGTGCCGGGTGCTGTGCCAGTCGGAGAACTCGAAGATGCGGAAGTGCGGGTCCCTGCCGATGGCGTCCGCCAGCCCTGCCAGGTCGAGCCCCAGCTTGCCCTTGACCTGCCAGATGATGGCCGCCAGCATGGCCACGAGGCAGAGGGCCTGGATGGTGTCGGTCCAGATGATGGTCCGGATGCCGCTCCGGAACGTGTACAGCCATACCAAGGCGACGCTGATGGCGACCGTCATGCCGAAGGGGATGTCCCACGTGCCGAAGACGTAATGCTGCAGGATGAGCACGACGAGGTAGAGCCGGGCGGCCGCCCCCACGATCTTGGAGAGGAGGAAGAAGGAAGCCCCCGTCTTGTAGCCGCATCGTCCGATACGCCCTTCCAGATAGGAGTAGATGGAGGTCAGCCGCAGCTTGTAGTAGAGGGGCAGGAGGACATGCGCGATGAGGACGTAGCCGAAGAAGAATCCGAACACGGTCTGCATGTAGGTCATGTCCATGCCGCGTACCATGCCCGGCACGGAGACGAAGGTCACGCCCGAGAGGGAAGTCCCTATCATCCCGATGGAGACAATGTACCAGGGCGACTTGCGGTTCCCGAGGAAGAAGGCCTCGTTGCTGCTGTTCCGCCCGGTCAGCCAGGCGATGGAGAGCAGGAGCCCGAAGTAGAGGGCGATAATCAGGAGCATCAGGCCGCTGTTCATCTTCAGTAGCGTTTGTCGAGGCTTGAGCCGGGGTAGTAGTGGGCCAGTATCTGCCGGTAGTTGTAGCCCTGCGTGCTCATGACGGCCGCCCCGATCTGGCACAGGCCGACCCCGTGCCCCCAGCCGGCCCCTTTCAGGACGAAGCGGGCGGGGATGTGCGGGTCGTCCCCGAAGGCGCGTTCCACGACAAAGGCGGAGCTGTACAGGTGGGATTCGGAGAGGACCCGGCGTATTTCCAGCTCCTTCCCGATGACGAGGGAACGCTCCGTCCCGACGATCTTCAACTCCTCGATACGCCCGGACTTGCCGCGCTTCAGGGGGAGCAGCTCGATGATCTGCCCGAAGGAGATGCCGCTCTTCCTGCTTATCAATCCGCCAAGCTCGTCTTGCGAGTAGGAGACCTCCCAGCGGTAGAAATCCGTGGCCTGGTCGTAGGGGTTGAGGACAAGCGAGAGCAGGGACATGTCGTCCGCCCGGCAGAAGGCAGGCGGGCAGGAGCGGATCCATTTCTCCGCCTCCGCTTCTTGGGTCAGGTCCGGTGCCGGATGCGCCGGCGACGGGCAGTCGGCTATGCTCGACAGGTAAGGATGGTGTACCGGTTCCCAGCAGTGCTCGAACTCTTCGGTGACACCCCCGCAGCACTTGGAGAAGCGGGTGTCGCAGATTCTCCCTCCATGCGCCAGTATTTTCCCTTTGGTCTCCTTTATGACTGCCTGTATGACCGGGTTGCCGATGGCCCGCGTCAGGCCCTGGTAGCGTTGGCAATGGTCGTCGGCGCAGACATCATACAAGGCATGGTCTTCCCGGTCGTGCCAGCGGATCAGCCTCTCTTCGCTGCGGAAGCAGCTCTGCGGGCGGCCCGCCTTTTTGTGCCTCTTCTCCATCTGTGCCAGCAGCCAGCTTCGGGAGATGACGGCATGGGCTTTCAGGAACTCTTTCGGGGCGCGGGCGTTCATCTCGGAAGCGATCACGCACATCAGGTATTGCTCCACGTCGATGTGGTTGACTGCCACCAGCCCTTCCTCTCCCAATATGACTTCCAAGGCTCCCCGGAAACGCTGGTCTTCCTGCCGTTGCCAATGGAAGTCCGTTCCGATGGATACCGCCTGCAAGTCGAACGTGGCATCCGGCGAGGCAGGCTCGAAGAAAAGCCGGTCGTATGTCTTTCCGTTGAAGACGATCTTCCCGTCGATCAGGATGGCCCGCTGCCCGCCTGTCAGGGAAGCCCCGTCTTCTGCCATGACGTACTCCCGGTTGAAGGTGAACGTGATGGCTTTCCGTGTAAGAATGCCCACATGGATGATTGGCGCGTGCATGTCTGGTTCTTTTTCTTTCGGGTGAGGGCTAACGGGTCTCTTTCCCGGCCCGCAGCGAACTGCAAGCCAGGTAAGCTATCAGGGCCACGTACATGACGATGGCCAGGACTTCGGCAGCCCGGCTTTCCGCCCAGGCGGCATTATACAAGTCCATGCCGGCAAAGCGGAGCCCCGCGCTGACAACGCCCATCAAGGCACCGCCCGCGATGAATCCGGATGAGAGCAGCGTCCCTCTCTCCAGCCGGATATTGTTCAACGCCCGGTCTTTGCTCCGGCTGCCCACATACCAATTGATGGCACCGCCTATCAGCAACGGCGTATTCAGTTCCAACGGGATGAACATGCCCAAGGCGAATGCCAGTGCCGGAACGCCCGCGAAGTTCAGGAGGACGGCCAGCACCGCGCCGATGCCGTAGAGGACCCACGGCGCGCCGGACCCGCTCATCAGCGGTTCGATCACGGCGGCCATGGCGTTCGCTTGCGGGGCGGCCAGTTGCCCGCTGGTAAACCCGTAGGTCTGGTTGAGGATCAGGATGACCCCGCCGACGGTCGCCGCCGACACCAGCGTCCCCAGGAATTTCCACGTCTCCTGTTTGGCAGGCGTCGTCCCCAGCCAGTATCCGATCTTCAGGTCCGTGATGAAACCTCCGGCCATGGACAAGGCCGTGCAGACCACGCCCCCGATAATCAAGGCAGAGACCATGCCCGCCGTCCCTTTCAACCCGCAAGCCACGAGGATGATGGATGCCAGTATCAACGTCATCAGCGTCATCCCGGATACCGGGTTCGTGCCGACGATGGCTATCGCGTTGGCGGCCACCGTTGTGAACAAGAAGGCTATGACGGCTACCAGCAAGAGCCCGATGAGCGCATAAAAAGGATTGTCGAGCAGGCCGAACTGGAAGAACAGGGCCGTCGCGAGCAAGGCCACGACGACTCCTATCGAAAGGACCTTCATCGGAATATCCCGCTGGGTGCGGGGCACGCGCTGCCTATCGGTTCCTCCCTTGTTGCCCATTTCCCTGACGGCCAGCCCCACGGCCCCTTTGATGATGTCCCACGATTTGATGATGCCGATCACGCCCGCCGTGGCAATGCCCCCGATGCCGATGTGGCGGGCGTAGGTCGTGAAGATTTCTTCGGCGCTCATGCTGCCCACCGTGGCCGTGATGGCATCGTTCCCCAGCGTCAGGACATCCGCGTTGAAGATTGCCGACATGGCCGGGATGATGATCAGCCAGACCAGGAAGGAACCCGCACATATAATCAATGAATACTTGAGCCCGACGATGTAGCCCAATCCCAGCACGGCCGCCCCGGTGTTTACTTTCATCACGAGCTTCGCCTTTTCGGCCAAGGCGGCCCCCGCACCGGCAATCGTGGTGCTGACGGTCTCGCTCCACCCACCGAAAGTCGCCACGATGAAGTCGTACAAGCCGCCTATCAGCCCGGCGAATATCAGCGGCCTTGCCTGGTTGCCTCCCTTTTCGCCCGAGACAAGCACCTGCGTGGTGGCCGTCGCCTCCGGGAAGGGGTATTTCCCGTGCATGGTCGATACGAAATACTTCCGGAAAGGAATCAGCAGCAGGATGCCCAATACGCCGCCGAGCAACGAGCTCATGAACACCTCGAAGAAGTTGACGGTGATTTCCGGGTATTTGTCTTGGAGGATATACAGGGCGGGCAGGGTGAAGATGGCCCCCGCCACGATGACGCCGCTGCTGGCCCCGATGGACTGGATGATGACATTCTCGCCCAGGGCGTTCTTCCGCTTGAACCCGCCGGAAAGACCGACGGCGATGATGGCGATGGGGATGGCGGCCTCGAATACCTGCCCCACTTTCAATCCCAAAAAGGCCGCGGCGGCACTGAAGACGACGGCCATCGCCAGTCCCCAGCAAACCGACCAGGGCGTTACTTCCCGGTACGTCTTGTCCGGGTGCATCATGGGGCGGTATTCTTCTCCCTCTTTCAGTTCGCGGTACGCATTTTCAGGCAAACCGCCCATCTGTTCTTTCTGCTCTTCCATAATCCTGTTTGTTTTTACATTAATTGCCATGTTTTCTTTCAAAGGAACGCAAAAATAGGCTTTATTTTCCAAACGGCAAAATGGAGTTGCCGGTCGTGCGGCGGCCGGAGGGGTT
>CAYRFT010000156.1:0-4937 GCA_964423585.1 uncultured Parabacteroides sp.
GGCGGAAGGCGGGCCTTTGCGGGGCTGCACAAGGGAGCGGCGGATGCCTGCCGCGACTTTCGCCCCGGAATCTTCCATGTTTCCGCAAAACTTCCTGTCTTTGCCGCCGGATTCTACAAATTCATTGCCCGATTTTGACCTGCCGGTCGATTCAGCCTTTAAAAAGTGCCGCTTTCCTGTTTTGAACAGGTGGAATATCCGGTCGATGGAACAACAATCGGCCGGTTTTTGCGTTAGAAAAGAAATTTCCTGTAATTTTGGGGTCGATTAGCGAGCGTATGAGAATGAAAACATTTGGAAAATGGTGCCGGCTTTTCTTTTTGTCGGGGATGATTTTCCCTTTGTCTGCCGAAGAATATGCGGTGAGAGGAGGGCAGGGCGACCCGGTGCTGGCAAAGGAGGAGACTTCCTTGAAGTTGAAGGTCTATGTGGTGAACGGGACGGAAGGCGTTTCCATCAGCTATACCTCGGCTTCGGCCGCCCATCAGTGGTACCGCTACAAGACAAAGCGATTGGAGGCGGAACCTATTGCCTGCGAACAGCAGGGGACGACATCGACGGTCACCCATGTGGAGGACGGGTACGGCTATTTCGTGGAAGAAGGCCCGTTGTCTTCGTATGTCTGGATTATCGATTACAGCAAGCATCCTTTTGAAATAAGCAGCCTGGCTGTTTCGGAGGACGGCGACCCTTGCTCGGGCGTCATCCTGACGGGCGATTACAAGATGGACAATCTGGCTTATTCGGATCCGACGAGCGGCATCAGCCGCCAGTTGGAGAGGGAATTCGAGGTGGCTTACGAGACATTGGAATGGGACGGCGGGGCGAAAATCTTTGCTCCGGTGGAAAAAGTGAAGAAGCTGGTGGGAAATCCGTTCCGGCAGCTGGTCGATTCGGTGTATGCCGATACGTATTTTACCTTGACGGGCGACCAGTTCGCCTCCCATTTCGGCAAGCCCCGTTCCGCGACTACGGATTATCACGAGGGCTCGACCGTCTTGCTGCAGGCTGACACGGCGGTGTTTCTGGACGCGGCGGAGAACATGTCCGCATCCTCTGAAGCCCTTTCCGCGCCCGTGACGATCCGTTTCTCCGCTTATGCCAACGAGCCTGTCGCTTCCTTGTATATCTGGAAAATCTACAAGACGGAGGAAGGGGCCGGCAATGCCCTGGTCCGTTTCACGGAGCCGGAGGTGGAATACACGTTTTCCGAATACGGGAAATATACGGCGGAAGTGGAAGTGAGCGACCGCACAGGGAAATGTTATGCCTCTTGTCCTTTTGAGATAGAGGTGGCCGAATCTTTCCTCGACGTGCCCAATGCCTTTTCACCGGAAGTGACGCCCGGGGTGAACGATGAATTCCGCGTGGCCTACAAGTCGCTGGTGAAGTTTTCCTGCCGGATATTCAACCGGTGGGGGCAGCAGATTTACCATTGGACGAACCCGGCGGAAGGCTGGGACGGGAAAAAAGGAGGGAAGTATGTGGCGCCCGGCGTCTATTTCTATGTGATAGAAGCGGAAGGCTCGGACGGAATCCGTTATAAGAAAAAAGGAGACATAAATATCTTGCGCCCGAAGAAAGAGCATGACTATGGTTCTTCGGAAAACCCGGAAATGTAGGATTTATCATTATAAAAGGAGATGCAAATAGCGATGAAAACAAAAATAGTCTCGACCCTGGCGGTATGCCTGTCGGTTTTCTTTGTCGGCCTGTCGGTTTGTTCGGGCGATTCGATGCTCCAGCGGGAAAAGCCGGTGGTGCTTTCCATGATCATGACGCCCGAGATACCGGACCGGGTGGAGTTTTGCGGCCAGCCGATCGACTTGACCCGTTACAACATGCACGAAGGGATAGACAGGGAATTGTCGTCGTTCTGTTACCTGCATGCCTCCACGATGTTGAATTTCAAGCGGGCGAACCGTTACTTCCCGGTCATTGAACCCATCTTGAAGGAATGCGGGGTCCCGGCGGATTTTAAATACCTGGCCGTCGTGGAGAGCAACCTGGACCCCTTGGCCAAGTCGCCCGCCCGTGCCGTGGGCATGTGGCAGTTCATGGAGGGGACGGCCAAGGAATACGGGCTGGCCGTGACGCCTACCGTCGATGAGAGGAGCCACGTGGAGAAATCGACAAGGGCGGCGTGCAAGTACCTCAAGGACGCTTATGCCAAGTATGGGGACTGGGTGGCCGTCGCCTCGTCTTATAATGCGGGCATAGGGCGCATATCCGGCGAGCTGGACGGGCAGGACGTGGCGAGTTCCTTGGACTTGTGGCTGGTCGAGGAGACGACCCGTTATGTCTATCGGATACTGGCCGTCAAACTGATATTCGAGAATCCGTATAAGTACGGGTTCGTCTTGCGCGAGCGGGATTTGTACGAGCCGATAGCCTGCAAGACGGTAGAGGTCTCCTCCGATATTCCCGACTTGGCTTCCTTCGCGAAGGCACGGGGCATAACTTATGCCGATCTGAAGCGGTTCAACCCGTGGCTGAGGGGCAGGAAGCTGGTGACGGCGGGAAAGACGTATGAACTGGCGATTCCCGAAGCGGGCGGCATGTTTTACAAGACTCCCGGCAGGAAGGTTTACAACCGGAACTGGTTGGCCGAATGATCCCTTGCCGGGCGGATAAGCTGACGTTGTAGAATTTTACGAGCATGATACAGTCAATGACAGGTTTCGGCAAGGTTACTGCCGAATTGCCTACCAAAAAAGTAACCGTGGAAATAAAGGCCCTTAACAGCAAGCAACTGGATTTGTCGATGCGCGTCCCGCCCGATTACAGGGACAAGGAACTGCAAATACGCGGCCGCCTGTTGCAGGCGCTTGAACGAGGGAAAGTCGATTTCTCCATTTGCGTCGAATGCAGGGGGAAGGGGGCTTCGTCGCAGATAAACCAGGAGGCGGCGATGTCTTACTTCGCCCAGTTGAAGGATTTGTCGGGCAGGTTGGGAATCGACATCCCTTTGAACTGGGAGGGATTGCAGCTCCTGCTGAGGATGCCGGATGTCATTAAGGCGGACCCGGCGGAAGCGGACGAGGCGGAATGGGATGCCGTGAGCGAGGCCATCGACGAGGCCGTCCGGAACGTATGCGATTTCCGCATCCAGGAAGGGGCCATGCTGCAGGAGCTGTTTGCCCGGAAGGCCGGGAACATCGCCGCTTTGCTGAAGGAGGTGGAACCCTACGAGAAAGAACGGATTGACAAGATTAAGGCCCGCATTACGGACAATCTGGAGAAGCTGGCGGTCGATTATGACGAGAACCGTTTCGAGCAGGAGATGATCTATTACATAGAAAAGCTGGACATCAACGAGGAGAAGGACCGGCTCGGCAATCATCTGAAGTATTTCCTCGAAACGATGGAGAACGGGCACGGGCAGGGCAAGAAACTGGGTTTCATCGTCCAGGAAATGGGTCGGGAAATCAATACGCTGGGCTCGAAGAGCAACCATGCGGAGATGCAGAAGATAGTCGTCCGCATGAAAGACGAGCTGGAGCAGATAAAGGAACAGGTGTTGAATGTCTTATAAGGTCATGGCGCGATGGAAGGGAAACTGATCATTTTTTCGGCACCGTCGGGCTCCGGCAAGTCAACCATCATCGATTATCTGCTGGGGCAGGGGCTGCGGCTCCGCTTTTCCGTCTCGGCGACGAGCCGCGCGCCGAGGGGCACCGAGCGGGACGGCGTGGAATATTATTTCCTCCCGCCCGAGGAGTTCCGCGCCCGCATTGCCGCCGGTGATTTCCTGGAATACGAGGAGGTGTACAAGGACAAGTTCTACGGCACGTTGAAGGGCGAGGTGGACAGGTTGCTGGCCGGGGGCGACAACGTGGTGTTCGACGTGGACGTGCTGGGCGGCTGCCGCATCAAGAGCCATTACGGCGACAGGGCCTTGTCGGTCTTTATCCAGCCTCCCGGCATCGAGGAGCTGCGCCGCCGCTTGGAAAGCCGCGCGACGGACACCCCGGAGGTGATTGAAAGCCGGCTCGCGAGGGCGGCCTATGAATTGGGCTTCGCGCCGCGGTTTGACGTGGTGATCGTCAATGACGATTTGGAGAGGGCCGAGGCGGAAGCCTTGCGCGTCGTGAAGGGTTTCATCGAAGGCGGGGAAAGATGAACGGACAGGATTTGTCGAAGAAGTGGCTTTGCTGCTTTGTCGCGTTGACGGCGGCCGCTTTGGGCGTGTTTGCCTGGGCTTGTGTCTTGAGGGATGTCACCGTCATGGTCGCGACGGGACTGGTCTCCGGTTTGCAAGTGATGAATATTGTGCAATGGTTCCAGAATCGTTCCAAGGGAAAATAGGGATTTATTCCGGCTCTTTCAACCCGGTCCACATCGGCCATCTGGCTTTGGCGAACTGGCTGTGCGAGTTTGCGGGCCTCGACGAAGTGTGGTTCGTGGTGACGCCCCACAATCCTTTCAAGGAGAGGGCGGATTTGATGGACGACAGGCTCCGGCTGGAGATGGTGGAGAAGGCGGTTGCCGGTTATCCCAAGTTCAGGGCCTGCGACGTGGAGTTCCGTTTGCCCAAGCCCTCTTTTACCGTCTCGACGCTGAAGGCCCTGAAGCGTTCGTTCCCGTCCGCCTCTTTTTCCCTGATCATGGGCGGGGACAACTGGGAGAAGTTCGACAGGTGGAAAGACTACCGGGAGATTTTGTCGGCGTGCGAGGTCTTCGTTTATCCCCGGAAAGGGAGCCGGTGCGCGGTGGATGCGGGACGGTTCCCCGGCGTGCATATAGTGGATGCGCCCGAGATGGAGATTTCTTCCACGTTCATCCGGAAGGCCTTGCGTGAGGGGAAGGATGTCCGCTTTTTTGTCCCCGAGCCGGTCCGCGGGCTGTTGGCGGAGGTTTTTGCCAAGAAAACGGATGGATGAGCAGGCGGACACCCGTTTTCCGCCCGGATTTTTGCCGTCCCGGCCGCTTTCCGG
>CAYRFT010000157.1:0-4925 GCA_964423585.1 uncultured Parabacteroides sp.
CATGGAGAATCATTCTGTCAAATTCACCATCATCACCGTCACTTATAATGCGGCCCGATGGATCGAGCGGACGATCCTGAGCGTCCTGAGCCAGTCATACGGGAATATCGAATACGTGGTTATCGACGGGGCTTCGACCGACGGCACGGTGGATATCATCCGCCGGTACGATTCCGGCATCTCCTATTGGCTCAGCGAGCCGGACAGGGTGATGTACGAGGCCATGAACAAGGGGCTGCGCCACGCCACCGGCGATTATGTGTGGTTCATCAATGCGGGCGATACCCTTCCCCACGCCGACCTGGTGCAACGGATTGCCCGGGAGGTAGGGAAACGGGAAACGCTGCCGGATGTCATCTACGGGGATACGGCCATTGTCGATGCCCAAGGGAAGGTGCTGGGACTGCGCCGCCTGCGTCCGCCCAAGGAGCTTTCATGGAAGAGTTTCCGCATGGGGATGCTGGTGTGCCACCAATCTTTCATGGCCCGGCGCGAGATTGCCCCGCTGTACGACCCGGACTACCGGCTGAGCGCGGATTACGACTGGTGCATCCGTTGCCTGAAGCGGGCGAAGCAGGTGTACAACGCGAATCAAGTCCTCTCCAATTTCCTGGAGGCGGGATTGAGCACGCAACAAAGGAAAGCCTCCTTGAAGGAGCGCTATGCCATCATGTGCAAATATTATGGAAAACCGGCCACCGTGCTTTTGCATGGCTGGTTCGCCGTGCGCTTTTATGCGGCGAAGCTGTTCAAGGGCCGGGTATAGGAAAGAATTAATTAACGAATGAAGATATGCAGGAATTAGTTGGAAAGTGGGTCAAGCACATCGCGGCCGTATTGATCATGCTGGCGGCCACGGTGGTTTATTTTTCTCCGTCGGTGATTGACGGAAAGGTGCTCCGGCAGGGGGACAACGACGGCAAAACGCCCGGAGCGGGACGCGGCAAGTTGGAACAGTATGCCCGGACGGCGGAACCGGGCGAGTTCAGTGTATGGTCGGATGCCCTGTTCGGAGGGATGCCTTATGGGGCGGGGTACGGGAACCCGGCTCCCGATCTGCCGCGATACACAATCGTGGACAGGCCCTTTAAGTCGATAGGTTATCCGGATGCCTCGATTGTCTTTACCGGGCTGGTCTGTTTCTATCTGCTGATGTGCGTGATGGGGGCAAGCTGGTGGCTGGCGTTGGCAGGCGCGTTCGCCTTCGCCCTGGCCTCGTATAATATCATCATCATCGAAGCGGGGCATATCCTAAAGGGGTATGCGATTGCCTACATGCCGCTCACGCTGGCGGGCATGGCGCTTCTCTTCAAACGCAAATACGTGTGGGGAGCCGTTCTCTTCCTGTTGGGGGTGGCCTTGTCGGTCGGCAGCAATCATATCCAGATCACGTATTACCTGTTTCTCCTGTGCCTGTTTGTCTATGTCGGGTTCATGGTATGGAAAATCAAGGAAAAAGACGGGATTGAATTGGGAAAGGTGACCGGGATCATGGCGGTGTGCGCTGTCCTGGCAGTCCTTCCGGGAGCAAGAGGCCTGTATGTCAACTGGGAGCTCGGGCAGCAATCCATCCGCGGCGCGTCCGAACTGACACCCGCGCCCAATGCCGACGGGACGGTCGAAAAGAAATCGACGGGGTTGGACAAGGACTATGCTTTTGCCTGGAGCTATGGCAAGACGGAGTTGCTGACCACGCTGATCCCGGATGCCTACGGCGGCGCGTCGGGCGGGATGCTGGGCCAAGACACCGAGTTCTACAAGCTGGCAAAGGCCGGAGGCATGAAGGTGGGGAAGGAGATACAGGCTCCCACGTATTGGGGAGACAAGAGTTTCACTTCCGGCCCGGTGTATTTCGGCGCGGTGGTCTGCTTCCTCTTCGTTTTAGGAATGTTTGTCGTCCGGAACCCGATGAAATGGTGGTTGTTTGCCGGCGGCACCTTTATGACGTTGCTGGCATTCGGGCGGAATATGGATTGGTTTAATGACTTCATGTTCCATCATCTGCCGCTGTACAACAAATTCCGCACGGTGGAGATGGCCTTGGTCATCCCGGGATTGGTCGCCCCGATCATCGGAATCTGGGGGCTGAAAGAAATCCTGCAGGAAAAGGTGTCGCAAGAACAGGTGAAGAAAGGCCTGATCGGGGCTTTGGCGATTACCGGCGGCCTTTCGCTGATTGTCTGGCTGCTGCCGTCGCTGCTGCTCGATTTCCGTTCGGCTTACGATGCGCAGTACCGGTTGCCCGAACAATTCTATGACGCGCTGTTGAAGGACCGCGCGACGCTGGCTTCCGATGATGCCTTGCGTTCCTTGCAGTTTGTCTTGTTGAGTGCCGCCCTGATGGCGTGGTTCATGGTGGCAAAGAACAAGAAGAAGGTGGCCGCATGGGTGGGCATCGGCATGACGGTCTTGATCTTCGCCGATTTGTGGACGGTTGACAAACGGTATCTGAACGATAAGAATTTCTTCCCGCAGAAAGACATACAGGCGACTTACCGGGAATCGGTATCCGACCAGGAAATACTGAAAGACAAGGACAACTTCCGCGTGTTGAATCTTAACAATACGTTCATGGAGACCAATACGTCGTACTACCATCGTTCCATCGGCGGCTATTATGCGGCAAAGCTGAGGAGATACCAGGAGTTGATAGACCACCGCTTGCAAAAGGAAATCGATTCGATTACCGCTTCGTTCAAGACTGCCAAAAGCGCTGCGGATTTTTGGACGGTCTTCCGCTCCTGCCCGACCTTGAACATGTTGAATACGCGGTATGTGATTTATAACCCGGAACAACCGCCTTTGGTGAACCCTTCGGCCGACGGGAACGCCTGGTTTGTGAAGGATGTCAGGATAGTGGCCGACGCGGATGAGGAAATGGCGGCTTTGGACGAGATCGACCCGAAACAGACCGCCGTGGTGGACCGGCGTTTCGCAAGCCTGGTGGAAGGATTTGCCCCGCAAGCTGATTCGACGGCCGCCATCCGGTTGCACGCTTACCGCCCCAATAAGTTGGTTTACCACTCGAAGGCTGCTGCCGACCAATTGGCCGTTTTCTCGGAAATCTACTATCAGCCGGGGTGGAAGGCCACGGTGGACGGGAATCCGGCCGATCATTTGCGGGCCGATTGGATTCTGCGGGCCATGCGCGTGCCTTCCGGCGAGCATGAAATCGTGTTTGAATTCAGGCCCGAAGGCTACATCCTTGCAGCCAACGTGGAGGCATACGGCAGCTTCCTGATTTTATTGCTGCTGATCATTGCCGCGGGTTATTCGGTATATGCCTCTTGCAGGAAGGCGAGGAAAGAGGGATGAACCGATCCCGCCGGGATGCCTTGCGGTGAAAAGCGGAGGACGGTGCTCTTACCCGTACAAGGGTAGAAAAGCACCGTCCTCTTTTTATTCATGGCGGGAATATCAATATCGGTAATGCTCCGCCTTGTACGGCCCTTCAACCGGCACGCCGATGTAGTCGGCCTGTTTCTGCGTCAGCTTTGACAGCTTCACGCCGATGCGTTCCAGGTGCAGGCGGGCTACTTCTTCGTCCAAATGCTTGGGCAGGCGATATACGCCTGTTTCGTAAGGCTTCCGCCAGAGATCCATCTGCGCCAGTACCTGGTTGGTGAACGAATTGCTCATGACGAACGAGGCATGGCCGGTAGCGCATCCCAGGTTCACTAAGCGGCCTTCTGCCAGCAGGAAGAGGGAATGCCCGTCGGGGAATGTGTATTTATCGACCTGCGGCTTGATGTTGAGATGTTTGATGCCGGGGAAGTTCACTAACTTGTCCACCTGTATTTCGTTGTCGAAGTGGCCGATGTTGCAGACGATGGCCTGGTCTTTCATCTGCCGCATGTGGTCGATGGTGATGATGTCGCAGTTGCCTGTCGTCGTCACGAAGATGTTTCCTTCCTTCACGGCTTCTTCCATGGTGGTGACTTCAAAGCCTTCCATGGCTGCCTGCAGGGCGCAGATCGGGTCTATTTCCGTTATCAGGACGCGGGCCCCGTATGAGCGCATGGAGTGCGAACAGCCTTTGCCCACGTCGCCGTAACCGGCCACGACGACGACTTTCCCCGCAATCATCACGTCGGTCGCCCGTTTGATGCCGTCGGCCAGCGATTCGCGGCAGCCGTACAGGTTGTCAAATTTGGATTTCGTCACCGAATCGTTCACGTTGATGGCGGGGACCAGCAGTTCGCCCCGTTCCATCATCCGGTACAGGCGGTGGACGCCCGTCGTCGTTTCTTCCGAGACCCCTTTCATTTCAGCCACCGTGCGATGCCACCGCTGCGGGTCTTCCGCGAGGATGCGGTTCAGCGTGTCGAGGATGCACTGTTCTTCGTGGCTGCTTCCCTTGCGCCGGAGGGTGGCCGGGTCGTTTTCCGCCCGGTAGCCCATGTGCACCATCAGGGAGGCATCCCCGCCGTCGTCCACGATCAGGTGCGGGCCTTTGCCGCCGGGGAAGCGCAACGCCATTTCCGTGCACCACCAGTATTCTTCCAACGACTCGCCCTTCCAGGCGAAAACAGGGATGCCGTCGGCGGCAATGGCTGCGGCGGCATGGTCCTGGGTGGAGAAAATATTACAACTGGCCCAACGCACATCGGCACCCAGGGCCGCCAGCGTCTCGATCAGGACGGCCGTTTGGATTGTCATGTGCAGAGAGCCGGTAATCCGCGCTCCTTTCAACGGCTTCGAATCGCCGTATTTCTTGCGGAGAGCCATCAGGCCGGGCATTTCGTGTTCGGAAATCTCGATTTCCTTCCGCCCGAATTCCGCCAGGCTCATGTCTGCCACCTTGCAGGGCAGATCTGTAGGGAATGATTGTGTCATAATGATATGAATAAAAATTTTCCGCAAAATTATATAGAAAACTTGAGTTTTCTGCACCGGCGGGACAAAAAGTCGAGGCCTACGACGGT
>CAYRFT010000158.1:0-4906 GCA_964423585.1 uncultured Parabacteroides sp.
GGAGGGCCCGGCAGGGAGGGCACAGGCTTCCCGGCAGGGAGAGGAGGGGATGAAAGGCAGGGGCGTTTATTGCTTCCAGAACCCGGGCAGCAGGATGGTCAGGACGGTAAATATCTCGAGGCGCCCGGTCATCATGACGAACGACAAGACCCACTTGCTCAGGTCCGAGTAGCCGGAGAAGTTGCCGGCAGGCCCGTACACGCCAAGCCCCGGCCCCACGTTTCCGACGGCCGAGGTGGCCGTCCCCACGGCTTCCGCGAACTCCGTCCCGTCGAACGTCAGGAAGAAGGCGGTGGCGAGGATCAGGATGATGTAGATGAAGGCAAAGGCAAGGACGCGGTTGACGATGTCGGTCGAGACTATGTGCCCGTTCACCCGCACGGGGAGGATCGCATGGGGATGCGTCTGCTTCTCGAACGCATTCACCACGTTCTTGGCCAGGATGACGACCCTCCCCATCTTGAAGCCGCCGCACGTCGAGCCGGCGCATCCGCAGACGACCATCAGCACCAAGGCGACCATCCAGAAGAACGGCCCCCACGGGATGAAATCGACGGTGGCATAGCCGCTTGTCGAAATCAGGGTGGTCACCTGGAAGAGGGACTCGCGGAACGCCTCCTCCGGGTCAACGATGATGCCCTTGAAATAGACCCACGCGGCGACGACGAGGGTGGCGACGGCGACGAAGGAGAAGAACCAGCGCGTCTCTTCGTCTTTCAGCAGCTTCCCGAACCTGCCGTTCATGAAGAAGTAGATCAGCGTCATGTTGGTCGAACCGACGCACATGAAGACGGCGATGACATATTCGACGTAGGCCGAGTGCCAGTAAGCGATGCTGGCGTTCCGGGTGGAATACCCGCCGGTGGCCATGCACGTCATGGCGTGGTTCAAGGCATCGTACAAGTCCATCGGCCCCGCCCAAAGCAAGCCCGCCAGCAAGAGCGTCAAGAAGAGGTAAATGCCCCACAGCCGCTTGGCTATCTGCGTGATACGCGGGCGGAAGCGCTCGTGGGTGATTCCGGGGGTCTCGGCATCGTACATCTGGCTCGCCCCTCCCCCGAAGATGGGCATCAGGGCGACGGTGAAGACGATCATCCCCATGCCTCCCTGCCACTGCGTCAGGCTGCGCCAGAAGAGGATGCCCTTGGGCAAGGCCTCGATGTCGGCGAGGATGGTGGAACCCGTCGTGGTGAAGCCGGACATGGTCTCGAAGTATGCGTCGGTGACGCTGTCCACGTAGCCGCCCAAGTAGAACGGCAACATCCCGGAGAGGGAAAGCAGCGTCCAGGTAAGGGTGACGATGAGCATGCCCTCCCTCCTTCCCGCCGAGCGTTCGTTCGCCCGTATCCCGACGAGGTAGAAGAGCACGCCGAAGCCGAGCTGGATGGCACTCGAGAGGGCGAGCGGCTCCACGTCGTCCCCCCGGCAGATGAAGGCGACGGCGAGCGCCAGCAGCATGAACAGGGTCTCGATGATGAACATCAGCCCGAGCATCTTGAATATGAAACGTACATTCAACATAAACGGATCAGTTAAAGTAATCCCCCAGCTTGCGCATGGCGGTGTCGAGGCAGAAGACGACCACGTGGTCGTAGGCTTGTATCTGGGTATCGCCGTCGATCATCATGGGCTTGCCGTTCCGTATCAGCCCTCCCAGAGTCATGTCGTGGGGCAGGCGCAGGTCGCGCACCGCCTTCCTGGTGATCTTGGAATCCGGGCGGGCGACAAGCTCTGCCACGTCGGCGTTGGCGAAAGTCAGGCACTTGACATTCGAGACGTCCGCGTCCAGCAGGAACTGGTAAATGTGGCTGGCGGCAATCAGTTTCTTGTTGATTACCGAGCCGATGTCCATGCTCTCCGCCAAGGGGATGTAGTCGATGTTCTCGATCTTGGCCACGGTCCGGTAAACGCCAAAGCGTTTGGCCGCCAGGCAGGCGAGGATGTTCGTGCTGGAATTCTCCGTCAAGGCGACGAACGCCTGCGCGTCTTGGATGCCCTCGTGCATCAGCAGGTCCGTGTCGCGGCCGTCCCCGTTGATGATCAACACATTGCCCGGGACCGCCTCGGCGATGCGGTAGCTCTTCTCCTTGTTCGTCTCGATCATCTTCACCCGGATGTTGTTGGGCAGGTACTGGCAGGCCCGCAAGGCGATGCGGCTGCCGCCCATGATGATCACCTTCTTGACTTCCGGGTTCTTCTTCCCGGCAAGCAGGCGCACATCTTCTATATAGTTCCGGGTCGTCGTGAAGAAGAGGAGGTCTCCCGACTCGATGTGGTCGTTGCCGCGGGGGATGATGGTCTCGTTCTTCCGCTTGATCGTCACGATGTGATAGAACTTCTGCCCCATCAGCAATTCGGAAAGCATCTTGTTGACGATAGGCGCATTGTCGCGGACCTTCACGCCGATCAGGATCAGGGAGCCGCCGAAAAGCTCCCAGTACTGGCGCGCCCACGGCCGCTTGACCGAGGTGACTATCTCGCGGGCCGCCAGCATTTCCGGATAGATCATCGAATCGATACCCAGTTTCTCGAAGAGCTCCTTGTTCTTGGGCAGCAAGTACTCGTAGTTGTTGATGCGGGCGAACGTCTTGTGCGCCCCCAGGCTATGCGCCAGGATGCAGGCGGCGATGTTGGTCGTCTCTTCGGGAGTGACGCTCACAAACAAGTCGGACTTGCGGATGCCTGCTTCCTCCAGGTCTTTCAGGGAAGTGGGGTTGCCCACGACCGGGAGGATCTCCAACGTCGAACTCATCTTGCTGAGGCGTTCCTCCTTGGGGTCCATCAGCACTATATCGTGGTCTTCCTGTGACAACATCTTCGCCAGATGGGTCCCCACCTCGCCGGCTCCTGCTATGACTATTTTCATGCTTCAGTATCGGATAATTGTTTTCATTGGCCGGATGGCGCATAGAACTGCCGGATGACCCCGGCGATGCTGTCCGCATCCATGCCGCATAATTTGTATAGCTCCGGTATGGAGCCATGTCCGATGAAACGATCGGGCACGCCGATTCGTTTCACTTGAGGTGCATAGCCGTGGTCGGCCATGAATTCGAGTACCGCGCTGCCCAAACCGCCGGCAATCACGCCGTTCTCGATGGTGATGATGCGCTTGAACCTGCGCCCCGCCTCGTGAAGCAAGGCTTCGTCCAACGGCTTGAGGTAGATCATGTCGTAATGGGCCACCGAAATGCCCTCCCGCCCGACCTGGTTGATGGCCTTGGCGGCCTCGTTGCCGATCGGGCCCAGCGACAGGACGGCGATGTCGTCGCCCTCGCGCAGTTTCCGCCCTTTCCCGACGGGAAGGACTTGCATCTCGTTCCGCCAGTCGCTCTTCTCGCCTTTGCCGCGCGGATAACGGATCACAAAAGGGCCGCCGGTCTTGTAGCCCGTGTACATCAGGTTGCGCAAATCCCATTCATGGAGCGGGGAAGAGATGACCAGGTTGGGTATCGGGCGCAAATAGGCCAAGTCGAACACCCCGTGATGGGTCGCCCCGTCTTCTCCCACCAGCCCGGCGCGATCCAGGCAAAGGACCAGGTGCAATTTCTGAATGGCCACATCGTGGATGACCATGTCGTAGGCCCGCTGCATGAAGGACGAATAGACATTGCAGAACGGGATCATCCCCTCTTTCGCCAAGCCCGCGGAGAAGGTCACGGCGTGTCCTTCGGCAATCCCGACATCGAAAGCCCGGTCGGGGAACTCCTTCATCATGTACGTCATGGAACAGCCGGTCGGCATGGCGGGCGTGATGCCCACGATCCGTTCATCCTTTTCGGCCAATTCCACCAGCGTGTGCCCGAAAACATCCTGATAACGCTGCGGCTCGTTCAGCTCATGCACGATGATACGCTCGCCCGTTTCCTTGTTGAACCGGCCCGGGGCGTGCCATTCGGTTGCCGATTCCTCGGCCGGCTTGAACCCTTTTCCCTTCTTCGTCTTGATATGGAGGAGCTTCGGCCCTTGCATGTCCTTGATGTCGTTCAGCAGTTTGACGAGATACCCCACGTCATGCCCGTCCACCGGGCCGAAGTAGCGGATGCTGAAACCCTCGAAGAGGTTGTGCTGCTGGGTAAGCAGCGCCTTCAGGCTATTGTTGAAACGAAGGATGTTGTCGCGCCGGCCGTCGTCCATCAATTTGATCTTCTTCAGCCCGCGATAAACGTCGTAGCGCATCTTGTTGTAGGTCTGGCTGGTGGTAATATCCACCAGGTATTGGCTCAGCCCGCCCACGCTGTGGTCGATGGCCATATTGTTATCGTTGAGGATAATCAAGAGGTTGTTGGGATTAACCGACGCATTGTTCAGTCCCTCGAAGGCCAGCCCGCCCGTCATCGCGCCATCGCCAATCACGGCAATGACGTGCCGGTCCTCATGTTTCAGGGCCGATGCCACCGCCATGCCCATCGCGGCCGAGATGGAATTGGAGGCGTGCCCGGCGACGAACGTGTCGTATTCGCTTTCCTCCGGATTCGGGAATCCGCTGATGCCGCCGAATTTGCGCAACGTATGGAAGACTTCCCGCCGCCCGGTCAGGATTTTATGCCCGTAAGCCTGGTGCCCCACGTCCCAGACAATCCGGTCATAGGGCGTATTGAAGACGTAATGCAAGGCGACTGTCAGCTCCACGGTACCCAGGCTGGCCCCCAGGTGCCCCGGGTTCTCCGACAAAACATCGATGATATATTGGCGCAATTCCGCGCACGCCTCCGGAAGCTGTTCTTCGGAAAGCCGGCGCAAATCGGCCGGGAAATTGATCCGGTCCAAAAGATGTCCCTCCTTATTGTCAGCCATATCCTTTCATTTTGGAGGCAAAAATAGGGAATAAAGCGCAGATATCACAATAAGGGGTGATAATTCCGACAGGATTTGCCGGCCAAAGTCTCCGGCAGGAAGCGCGAGG
>CAYRFT010000159.1:0-4884 GCA_964423585.1 uncultured Parabacteroides sp.
GAATAGTTGTTTCGCCTTTTCCCTTTCAAATTTCAAGAGGTAGGTGTCCGGGTCCTTCAGGTGGATGGCAATCGGGAAGAGCTCCGGGTGCTTCCGTATCGCCGGGTACAGGTAGCGAGGGGTCGAACTGAACCCCAATTGCTCCAGCACGACATAATCCGCGCGCGAACGGACCAGGCCTTCGATTAGCTTCCTGTCGTCGTTGCTCCACACATACCCCGTGCCGACCGTCTTGCTGAACATGTAGAACAGTCCCGGCTTCCGCGAGCAGACGATCGTGCCGGGAGGCAACTTCTTGCCGACGGTTTCCGCTATCTTGAAGAAGTTCTGGTAGGCGGGCGGGTAAGGGCTCTTGTTGACGGCCCTCAAGGCCTGCATCCTGGGATAGGAGAAGAACATGAACAGCAGCACGAAGAAATAGGGCGAGAAGCTCCCGGCGATCTTCAGCTTGCGGACGCCCGCCGACAGGAGCGCGTGCAAGCCCACGAGCAGGCCCGCCTCCAGATAGGGCAGCAACGTCGTCACATACCGGTTGCCGCTCGGGGCATTGAAAAGCGAGATGACCCCGAATGTGGCGAGCGCGTAGGACATCCATAGGTATTTGTACTTGCCGAGCCTCGACATCCCGATATAGATGACGGCCAGCAGGACGGCGGCCAGGAACCACTCCCCGATTGTCGTCGCCGCGTCGTAATCGCAGTTGGCATACGGAATGACGGAGTTGGGCAACGCCTTGGTCAGCAGCATGCGGAACGTGTCGAAGAAACGCCCGATGATTCCGCCCAGGTCCAAGGTCCCTTCCTCCGGCCTCCAGCTGTTGGCGCCGGCAATCTGGCCGAGGTAGCGGCTCTGCCCCAACCCCAGCATCTTGTTGCGCAGCATCCAGGGCAGGAGGCAGACGGCATACCCGGCGGCGAAGCCTGCCAGCTCTTTCCAGCGGCGGGTGAACAGGAAGTAGCCCATGAAGGCGGCGAAAAGGGCGATGCCCTGCGTGCGGATGTGGTAGTTGAACGCGGCCGTCACGACGGCGAGGCCGAAAAACGGATCACGCCAGAACGGTTTCTTCTCGTCCGTCTTGGCGAGGAACCAGCAGGCGAGGACGGAAGTGAACAGGAAAGACATCTCGCTCATCATCATCGTCGCGAAGTGCAGCACCTGGTAGTTCAGCAGCATGGCGGCCGACGCGACAAACGCGACCGAATCCGGCAGCCTGTTCCTCTTGATGAAGAAGAACAGCAGGATGGCGCTGCCGAGCAGGAAAAGCCCGTTCAGCACCTTCTGCGGGAAAAAGCTGTCCGTGAAGAGGCGGACGGCCGACATCAGCAGGGGATAGCCGGGCGGGAAGACGTTGGACGGCGCATAGTCGGCCGTCATGATGTCGGCATATCCGTGTCCCTCCGCGAGGGAGGTCGCCAGCATGTAATAAGCGCAATTGTCCCCGTTCATGTCCAACTTGCTGTCGAAGATGAAAGTGAACGAGGCGGTGAAGATCAACGCCAGCCCGGCGATGTAAAGCGCGTTGCGTTTTTTCGTTGTTCCGTGTTCCATATTTCGGGTATTTCAGGTGATTTTGTCCGTCCTTTCATGCCTTCGGGACGGGCGGAAGGAAGATTCCCCCGCCGGCCCCGGGCGTTTCATCCTGCAAAATTAGCAGTTCTGTTTTACCCCCCCCGATTTTAATATAGTTTAACCTCGAAAAAGTGACAAAAGCCGGAAATGCCCATAAAAAACCAGCGCGGGCAAGCATCGGCGACCGATGTTTGCCCGCGCTGGCGGCTGACGGGCGGAGCGTGGGGCTGCCCGTCCTTATTCAAAGCCGGATTTCTTCCACGTGAAGACTTTGGAAGAATCCTTCAGGAAAGGTTTCAGCTTCTTTCGGGTTTCCTTGTCCAGATATTCCGGGGTAGTATAGGTTTGCGTCAACGTATAATCATCCGGGCTCAACCGGAACTGAAACAAATCCATGTCCAGCCGGGACGTGGATTCCACATAGGCGGCCGATGACTTGTCGGCATCCTCCCGGATGAACCAGTCCGCCGCGGCCGGGACCAGCATGTCGCCGGCATTCAGCGGTTCCCAGGTGGGCGAAAAGAAAGAGACGCGGCTATCCGCCACCGGGCCTCTCACCGTCATTATCTGGCAAATCACAAAAGTATTGTTCACCAAAGGCAACAGCTTCATCTCGATCGTGGTCCGTTCGGTCGATTGCAGCAGCAGGTAGTTCTCCGTCAGTTTTTCCAACGTTGAATAGCCGTCCATGTTGTTCTTCAGGGAAGCCTTCCCGTTGGAGCGGTACAAGCCCACCAGATCTTTCCGCCAGGCATCCTCCAACGACGGGATATATTCGTCGGGCATCGCGACGAACACCGCCGCCATGTCCTGCGCCTTCAACGGCAGCGCGCCGGCCGCCAGCAGAAGCAATAATACGATTTGTTTCATGTGTCTTTTCATCATTATCATATTAAGAGCCCGTCGGTTGGAATCGGGACAAGACCCGTCCCCCATACGTGCCCGGCAAAGATACGACGATTGCCGGAATAACGCTCCCCGTGGGAGGGTTTTTCCTGAAAATTTTATTCAGCCAACGGGTACTTCAAACAACCGGGCGGGATAGGCCACATCCACCAGATACAAGCCATGGGCCGGGACGGAAGCACCGGCCTTCCCCCGATCCCTGGCTTCAATCACCTGCCGGAAACCGCCGACAGACAGTTTCCCGCGCCCCACGTCCAGCAACGTCCCCACGATGGCCCGCACCATATTCCGCAGGAAACGATCGGCCCGGATCGTGAAGACCCACAGGTCGCCTTCCTGTTTCCATCCGGCTTCATAGATATGGCAATTGTTGGTCTTGACATCCGTATGCAATTTGCTGAAGCTGGTGAAATCCGCATAGTCTGACAAAACCCGGCAGGCTTCGTTCATGCGGGCGAAGTCCAGCCTCCCCGGATAAAGGTAGGCCCGCCCCTGGCGGAAAGGGTCTTTCCGCAGCACCAGGCAATATTGATAAGTGCGGGAAACGGCATCAAAACGGGCATGGGCTTCGGGAATCACCGGGACAATCCGATAGACGGCAATGTCTTTCGGGAGCAAGCGGTTTAACCTGCCTGCCAGAAGCGCCAGGTCCGGGAGGCTTTCCTCCCAGTCAAAATGGGCGGCCATCAAGCGGGCATGCACGCCGGCATCCGTCCTGCCGGCGCCCACAACCGGGACCGGCCGGCGGAGAAGGGTCGAAAGCGCCTCTTCAACGCATTGCTGCACGCTCATCCCGTTCGGCTGTATCTGCCATCCGCAAAAGGATTTGCCGTCATATCCCAAATAAACAAAATATCTCTTCACAGGCAAGCATGAATAGGGTTCAAGGTATTCCCCGGCAAAAGTACGCAAAATCGCAGGATTTCCATCCGCCCCGATGCCGTTTCCAAGACAAAGGGGGACGGCGGAAGGCCGTTTTCATTTGAAGGCAGTCCCGGCCGGAACGGATTCCGGCAAATCCCCGGCAGGGCAAGTATGCTTAAAAACATAGCGGGCAGCTTGCATATTGCAAGCCGCGACCTTGTTTATTCCGGGGAGATCGCTACCTTTGCAGACCATAATGTCAGATTTAAAGCAATTAAAAGTATGAAGACAGAAGCTATTTTATCATCACTGGAAGCCAAGCACCCCGGAGAAAAAGAGTACTTGCAAGCAGTCAAAGAAGTTCTTTTATCAATAGAGAAGGTGTACAACGAGCACCCGGAGTTTGAAAAAGCTAAAATCATAGAACGCCTCGTGGAGCCGGACCGCATATTCACGTTCAGTGTGCCCTGGGTGGACGACAAAGGCGAAGTACAGATCAACCTGGGCTACCGCGTCCAATTCAACAATGCGATCGGCCCGTACAAGGGAGGCCTGCGTTTCCATCCGTCCGTCAATCTGTCCATCCTGAAGTTCTTGGGATTCGAGCAGATATTCAAGAACGCCCTCACGACGTTGCCGATGGGCGGCGCGAAAGGCGGTTCCGATTTTGCCCCGAGAGGGAAGACGGATGCCGAGATCATGCGTTTCTGCCAGTCTTTCATGCTGGAACTATGGAGGAACATAGGCCCGGATACCGATGTCCCCGCCGGCGATATCGGCGTCGGCGGCCGTGAGATTGGTTATCTGCATGGCATGTACAGGAAACTGGCGCGCGAGAACACGGGTACTTTCACGGGAAAGGGAATGGAATTCGGAGGTTCCATCCTGCGCCCGGAAGCGACAGGTTTCGGGGCCTTGTATTTCGTGAACCAGATGTTGGGCGAGCACGGGATCGACATAAAAGGCAAGACCGTCGCCATCTCCGGCTTCGGGAACGTGGCCTGGGGCGCCGTGACGAAAGCGACGGAATTGGGGGCCAAGGTCGTGACCTTGTCAGGACCGGACGGTTACGTGTATGATCCGGAAGGCATCTCGGGCAAGAAAATAGATTACATGCTCGAACTCCGCGCGTCCGGCAACGATGTCGTGGCTCCATACGCCGAAGAATTCCCGAACGCGGCTTTCTTCCCCGGAGGCAAGCCCTGGGAGCAGAAAGTCGATATCGCCCTGCCCTGCGCGACCCAAAACGAGCTGGATGCCGACGATGCCCGAATGCTGATCGAGAATAATACTTCGTGCGTGGCCGAGGTGTCCAACATGGGATGCACGGCTGAGGCGGTCGATCTGTTTATCGCGCACAAGCAGCTGTTCGCCCCCGGCAAGGCCGTCAACGCGGGAGGCGTCGCGACTTCAGGCCTGGAAATGACGCAAAACGCGATGCACATCTCCTGGAATGCCGAGGAAGTCGATGCGCGCCTGCATCAAATCATGGGCAATATCCACCGCCAATGCGTGGAACATGGACGCGAAGGCGGGTACGTCAAC
>CAYRFT010000160.1:0-4883 GCA_964423585.1 uncultured Parabacteroides sp.
TCGACCGAAAAAGCACTTCCACGCCAAAAATCCGCCCGGAAAACAGGCGGCGGGGACATTTTCCCCTGATTTCCGGGTTATGCCTTGAGTTTTTTGGTGAATTTCCAACAGGCATTCTGTTATCCTATTGGGTATTTGTCAATCCCATAGACCTTTCTTGTATGGGCATCAATAAAGCCATTCTCTTTAAGATGCTTCATCACATTGGCTAAATCCCGCGAGTTGAGCCGCCCCTTCTTTTCAGCTTTCTTGGCCTTGATTTTTGACACTTTCAATTTCTTAGGGTCGGTGCAATCAATCCAACTGTCGTGATCGAGGATTTCCGGATAGTCGGCTTGCCTGATGCAGTATTGTTCGGCTTGCCAGTCCGGCGCGGAAGAATAGTCGTTGCTTGTGTTTATAAGCACCGCGCAGACTTCCTTTGAGTTGGACTTTGCTCCGGCGATAATGACGTATTTCAGTCTTGTGTCATATCCCGGCGACGGCACGATGCCGTCCGCGCGATCCATGTCGTAATAGACAATGTCGCCCACCTGGAGGTTTTCGATGCCCTTCACAAGCGAATCTTGCCTCAGCCTCTCCTTCTGTTGCGCCTGTGCGGATTCTTTTGCGTCCATCCATCAAGAAAGTTCGGTTGCCAGCAGTTCTTTTTCACGGATATAGGCGACCATCTTCTCCGTGGCCCCTCCGGCTTTGGCAATTTCGATGTCCGTGAGATTCCCCAACTGGGGGTCATCCTTGTATCTCGTGCAAGCTTTGGCGTATGCCTCATCATGCGATTCCGGCGACAATTCTTTTTTTGAATCCTTGCCTTTGCAATAGTCGTACCATTTATCCAGGCATTCGCATTCCTTGCGGGACAGATAATCCATGTCCGGTTCAGCCGAAGCATGGACCGTTTGGTCCTGCACGCGGATGGCGTTGCAGAAATTCTTCAAATCGGGGTAAGAGTCCATGTCTTCCTCTCCTGCCTCGACAAGTTTTATGACCTTGTCTGACAACGCCGGGACAGGCCCGAAAGTGCGCGCCTTGAAGGTATCAGGGCACAGTGCCTTGCCGTAGTTCGCCAGGTATTCTTTTTGGGCAAAATAGATTATCTTGAAAAGTTTGATGTAATCGACGCCTTCAGGGAATTTGCGCAGCACGTACAATACCACGGATTCTATCTTTTTTACTTGCTCAAGCGTTTTCATTTGGCAATGCTTATATTGTTATGATGCAAAAAACTTTTCGCAAAAATACAAAAATAAGTTGGAACGCCATGTACGGAAAGCAAAAAGCCCCTCCTCCCGTCCTGCGCAGGCCTGCCGCCTAATGATAGTCCGTTTCGAGGAAATCGACCACCGAGGCCGGGACATACAAATCCTTCAGCTCATTGCCGTTGCTATCTGTCACGACGATTTTCGAACCTGCGAGGCGGGCGTTCATTTTTCCGAGCGGGTTTTCCATGAACGCCCGGCAGGCTTTCAGGTAGTCGAGGCGCGTCATGTGCTCGTATTCGTCGGCGAGATAGACCGGGGAAACCGGCCTGGTGGTCTGCCGTATGCCGGTGGCCACGAAGCTGTACTGCCCGCCTTCCGCCTCGGCCTCAAGAATCAGCCCGGGAAGCCCGTCGAGCTTCCACGGCCCGTTTTGCACGGGTATTTCCGGTGCGAACCATGCGGTCCATCTCCTGCCGTGGTAGTCGGTGACGGCCTTGACGCATTCGTAGCCCAAGACGTTTTTCGTGGAATCGCCGATCTCCCAGTCCCACCGGGCAAGGGGCTCCTCATACGCGAGTCTTTCAAGCCCGATGTTGTCGTCGTAATGCTCCAGTTTGCCGGCGGCGAATGATTTGACGACATAATAAGGACCGTCCGGGAGGAGCAGGTCCACGTCCCCCAAGTTGAGGGCGACCCTCGACAACATCTCATCGTATTTCGCCTTGCCCTCCGGGGTGGAGTTCAGCGAGTCGATATACTCCGTGGCGGGAGAGTAGAATTTCGATTCCGTCGTGTTCGCCAGCAGGATATACTGGTATGTCATGTCGGACTTCCCGTCCGTCGGGTCGGGATTATGGGCGACGTAGCTGACCTCTATGCCAGCCGTCTGCGCGGATGCGGCGGCGGCCGCGAGGCAAACGATGATTGAAGAGATTGATTTTTTCATTTCCTTAATGATATTGAAATTATGAATTGATGTCCGCGAAGCTGACGCTGTGATTCAAATGATGAGAGCTGCGAGTATGTTATGTAATTGTATTGTTTCTTGTTGAGGATGTTGTCGAGCGAGGCGGAGAGTTCGACGCGCTTGTCCGGCCTGAAAACCAGTTTGGCATCGAGCATCACGATGTTCTTGTACGTCCCTCCGGCCAGCTCGTTGCGGTAATGTTCGCCGTTGACCTGCCACTGCCATTTGGGGAAGGGCGTGAAGACGAGGCTCAGCTCGTTGGTCAGTGCCGACAGCCACGGCGCCGAATCCCCGTTCATGGTCAGGCGGCTCTCGGAATAGCCTATGGAATAGTCGAAGTTGAACCACCGGCACGGCGAGCCGTTGACGCTGCCGACGGCACTCCATCCGCTGCCGACGGACTTCACCGGCTGCTTCCCCGACAACAGCCTCGACTCGCTGCGGCTGAAAGCACCGTTGATGTTGCAACTGCCGCGCATGAAGTCGAGCGTCTTGCCGAAGTTGCCTGTCGCCAAGAGCGTCTTCCCGTCGTTGTCGGCATCCGCATAGCTGTAAACGGCATAATCGCCATACAGTTGCTGGACGAGGGTATAGGGGACATGTCTCCACGAGTGCGCCACCATGCCGTTGAGAAACAGGCCGCGCCGGGGATGCTTGTAGCTGAAGCTTGCCGACAGGTTCTGCGACGAGGAATTATAGAAGCGGCCGACACCGGACTTCAGGGTGCGGTAGTCGGTCATTACCGGCTCCGGGTGGATGAGGCCGAGGTTCATCGGCGAGCGGCCCGCGCCTCCCCGTATCGTGCCCGAAAAGCGGCTGCCCGGTTTCCAGTTGAGGATGAGCGACGGGGAGAAATAGGCCTCGTCGCGGTTGGCCATCGCCTTGTCGAATGAATAATGGGCGTAGCTCACGGGGAGGTTGAGCGTGAGGGCGACGCGCTTTATCCAATATTCGAGTTTCGGGACGGCATAGACCGTGAAGGAATTCGTGCTTACGGCGTTTGCGGCGTTCCCGGGCTGCCCCGGCAGGCTGTCCGTCGGGGAAAGCCCGGAGTCCATGGAACGCCAGTAGCCTTCCACGCCCCCTTCGAGGCTTACCGTCATCCCTTTGAAGGAAAAGGCGTAGGCCGCGCTCTCCTGCGTGCAGAAGGCGTGGTCGCCCACGTGCTGGCGGCCTGTTTCGCCGTCCACGTCGATGCGGAGGGTCTGCGGAAGCGATTCCCATTCGTTGCGGCTCTCGAAGGTCACGAGGTGCTTGTCTTTGAAACGCCGTATCATCTTGAAGCGGTTGCCGACGTAATAATCGGGCAAGTCGGCCGACTGGAAGTTCGGCAGGGAGCCGGTCGTCCGCAGGCTGATGTCGTCCCATCCGAGGTCGGCCTGCAGCGTGTTGTTGATGAACTCCTTCTTTTGGTTGAGCTCGTAGATGAACTTCCCGCTTAGGGAGTGCTCATGCTCTGTGCCGTCGCGGTTCTCGGTGACTACGCGGTCGCCATCATCGAGAAAGTATGTCGTGATGCTCGAGGCGGAGGAGGCCGTGCGGTCGAAAGAATAGTCCACGTTGGCCTTGAACTCGCCGCGCCCGGATTTCCAGAGGTTGTTGGCCGAGGCGAGGAAGGAGCGGTTGAAGAGGGTGCGCCTGCCCTCGAGCGACGGCACGCCGGGCAGCCCCGCGCCCACGTGCCGGTCCAGCTTCGTGCCGCGCCCGTCGGCAAAGAAGTCGGTATGGTAAGCCGAGAGGTCCCTGCCGGTGTTGTTGGTGCAGAAGGTGGAGATGTCCTGGAAGGAGGGCTTGACGGCCATGGCTGTCAGCTTGCCGTCCCAGGCGGCACCCCCGGGCTGCCACGACCGTCCTCCTCCCGCGTCGCCGTGGAAATTCCATGAGGCCTTGGCCTTTTCTTTCAGCTTCAGGTTGATTGCCGCCTTGTCGGAAAACGATATGCCCGAGAGCACCTGCACCGGCTGGTGGTTTTCCATCACCTCCACCGCGCCCACGTCGTCGTGGCTGATGCTGTTGGTTGCGAGCCCGTATTTCCCTCCCAGCAGGTCCGCGCCCTCGATGTAGAACTTGTTGATGTCCTCGCCCTGGTATTTTATGCTGCCGTCGTCGGCCACGCGGATGCCGGGCATGCGTTTCAGCACGTCGCCGATGGAGCGGTCCTGCTCCTGCGCGAAGCTGCCCACGTTGTAGGCGAGGGTATCGCCCTGTTCCCGGATGCGGTCGGCCTTCACGGTGACTTCCTTGAGCAAGGTGGAGCCGGCTTCCAGATACACGGACAACGGGAACGAGACGCTGTCGAGCGGCAACGACTGCCGGGCGAACCCCATCATCGCCACCTCCAGCCTGCATCCCTCCACCGACGGCATCGGAATGGCGAAAGCCCCGTCCGTTTGCGTGCAGGCGTATTTCTTGATTTTGCCGTCGCTCCCTTTGACGACGACCGAAGCCCCCGACAGCGGCCCGCCCGCCTCGCGGTCGATGACCGTGCCGCGCACGTTGACCTGGGCCGCCGCGTCGGTTATGGCCAGCAGGAGAAGCAGGCAGATGGCGAGCCTGCCCGTGTGTTTATTTGCAGAGATGCCGTTGCGGGATGGGGTCATCGGTAGTTTGATTTTGTTTTTTTGGCCTGTCCGGGCCGTTTTTGTCATGTTCCGCCTGCAAAGATATGCAATTTCCAGATTACCCCCCCCGATTAGAAAAGTTTAACCCGGAAA
>CAYRFT010000161.1:0-4874 GCA_964423585.1 uncultured Parabacteroides sp.
GCCGATTTAAAAATAATTCGTACATTTGTTTCACTTAAAACCGGAAAAAGAGTTAAAGAAGCGATGGATCGATATTTAATGATAAAGACGAGAGATGAGCTGCTTCGCATTAAAACGGGTCAAATCTTGTATTTTGAAGCGGATAGGAACTACACGAAATTATTGTTGTCGAATGGCATCCAATTTACGTTTGCCATCAATATCGGAAAAATAGAAGAATTGTTGGAAAAACAGGTCCCGGGCAGCAATGAAATCCTGGTGAGGATAGGCAAGAGCCATATCGTAAATAAAACACATATTTTGCAGATTAATTTGCCGAGGCAGAAGCTGCTGTTGTTGGCGCAGGAAGGGAAGCCAAGGGAATTGATCATCTCCAAAGACCCGCTGAAGCGTCTCAAGGAATCGTTGGAAAACGAAGTGGAGAAAGGGGTGGTGGAAGAAACCAAGGGAGATGTATTGCCATGACGGTGATTACAATCGGGAAAGCGCCGGACAACGACTATGTCGTCAGCCATCCCCAGGTGAGCCGCCATCATGCGCGCCTGGTTTCAGACAAGCAGGATCATTGGTTCTTGGAAGATCTGGAATCGTCGAACGGGACATTCGTCAACGGGTTGCAGATCGCGAGGAAACATGTGACTCCGGCTGACAATATCCGGCTGGGTGAGGAATACCAACTGGACTTCCTGGCGGTACTGAAAAGCAAGAACGATTACAGTACCGAATTTAAGACCCTGAAGAAAGTATATGATGATTACACGCGCGAGAAAGTAAAGATACAATCTTCCAACCAGTTCAAGACACGGTTGTTCCAATCGCTGCCGTTCGCATTGCCGGGAATCATCGGCTTGATGATAAGCATGACGGGCGACGGCGCCCACGGGTGGGTGATCGGCAGCTTGTTCCTGACGATTTTGGCTCCTGTCGCGGGGATTTACTTGGGCGCGCGCCAGTCGGCCAAGATACCCCGGCAGTTACAAGACCTGAGCAACCAGTTCAAGATTGATTACGTTTGTCCGAAGTGCGGGACCTTTCTGGGAGACATCCCCTGGGAATCCCTTCGGAACAAGAAGCATTGTTCGGTGCCTTCCTGCCAGGCGAAATGGGTAGGGGAATAGTTGGATAAGGAAACCATGCCTTTTGTGTATAAAACATACAGGTTAGATTATGGGGGGGGTAATTTTAACGAGTATAATTATCCCTTTCGTTATTTTTGCGCAAGAATAAAATAATAATTAAATAATGAAAGGATAGTATTATGCGTGAAGATGATTATACATTCGTTACCATTGACAATGAAGAGGACGCTCCGTTGCTCTCCGATGCCGTGGTGGTGGATGTAGATGGAAGAGATGGCATCCTGGATGCAGTGATGCTTGACGACGTGCCGGGAGGCGGTACCGACTTTATCACTTTATCGGATGATTCGGTGGTAATGCCTGATTTGGACGATGTGTCGGATTTCATATCGATCGACGTGGATGGCTCTGATATATCATTTATTTTATGATTTCGATCAAATGCCCGCATTGTCAAGTAAGTTTGAATGTAAACGAGGGGAAGATTCCCCTCGGCCTTGCTTCTTTCAAATGCCCTAACTGTAAAAAATCCATACCTGTATCCTTAATTTCCGCACAACGCAATGCCGACGAAGCCGAGACGGTTATTGTCCACTCGGGTGTCCGGCATGCCGGACGATTGACCGTAAAACCTGACGCAAACACAGCGGAACAATATTTCCCTTTAGGAGAAGGGGAATATGTCATAGGCCGCAAATCTCCCTCCTCGGGCGCCAATATAAAGATAGAAACAGCCGACAGATCCATGAGCCGCGAACATATCCGGATAGAAGTGAGAAAAGACGGGCATGGAGGCTACAAACATTACCTCTCGGATAATAATAGCAAGAATCATACGTTATATAATAGCAATTACCTGGAGACAGGCGAAAAAGTAGTGTTGAATGACAATGATGAAATCATGATAGGCCATACGATACTGCGTTTTAACTATTAATTCCGGAATGCTATGAACATAACTTTGGGAAAGCCTTTAGCCGTGAGCGACAAAGGAAGGCGTGGCAACAATGAAGATTCGATTTTCCCATTTTCCGAGGTTGTTTCCCCGGCCGACCGTTTGTATATGGTCTGCGACGGGGTTGGAGGGGCCAGCCGGGGAGAGGTGGCCAGCTCGATGGCATGCGATGTCATGGATTTTTTCTTCCGCACATTCCTGAAAGGCGATCCGGACGCTGATTTCGTGAACAAAGCCGTGCGATACGTTGAGACCCGCTTTGACGCTTACACGGATGATTGTCCGGAAGCCGCCGGCATGGCCACCACGCTGGCATTGGTGTATGTGATGCCGGCTGCCGTCCTGACGGCTCATATCGGGGATAGCAGGATCTATCATTTCCGCAAGGGGAAAATCCTTTACCGGACGGAAGACCATTCCCTGGTCAATTCCTGGCTTAAAATGGGACTGATAACGCCGGAAGAAGCCGTCACTCATCCCAAGAGGAACATCATCCTGCGCGCCATCCAGGGAGGGAAATACCCGGCGGAAGCGGATGTCTCCGTGATAACGGACATACAGCCCGGAGACCTGTTCATGCTTTGTTCGGACGGCGTTGTCGAAAGCTTTACGGACGAGGAGCTGGAAGGGCTTTTCTCGGTTTGCCGCCCTTTGGAGGACCTTAAGGACGCATTGGTGGAAAAGTGCTCGCAAAAAAGCCGGGACAATTATTCCTTTTACCTCCTGCCTGTCAAATCCACGGCGAAGGGAACGGAAACTTTGAAGCAAAATTTTCTCTCTTTCTTTTATTCTTTTATGTAAATGTCTTAATTTTGGCAATCGAGAACAAATGTTTTGAGTGTCGTATGAATTTGCCAAACGGATATTTGCTTCAAAAAGGAAAATACAAGATCAAGCAAGTCATAGGTCAAGGCGGCTTCGGGATAACGTACAAGGGAATATGGATTACGGAAGTGAAGGGCTCGCTGGGCGCAATGAGGACGGAGCTGTCCGTGTGCGTCAAGGAGTATTTCTTCAAGGATTACTGCTTCCGCGACGCCTCTACTTTCGGGGTGAAAGTCCATTCTGACACGGGGAAGCTTATATTTGACAAGTTCAAAGAGAAACTGATCAAGGAAGCCAAAATCCTTTCGGAGGTGCACCATCCTTATATCGTGAATGTCTTGGAGGTTTTTGAGGAAAACAACACGGCCTACATCGTGATGGAATATATCGACGGCTGTTCGCTCAAAGAAAAGCTGGCAAAGGAAGGCGTGCTGCCGGAAACGGATGTCCTCCGCTACATGCGACAAATCGGGGAAGCCCTGCAATTCGTGCACCGGAAGAACATCCTTCACCTGGATATCAAACCAAGCAACATTTTAATCGACAAGGACGACAACGCCCGCCTGATCGATTTCGGCGTGAGCAAGCGGTACGATGTGGGGGAACAGGAAACCAGCACCACCCTGCTGACGCTCTCGAAGGGCTTCGCCTCGATAGAGCAGTACGACAACGGGGGCATCACGTCTTTCTCTCCTTGCCCCGACATCTATTCCCTCGGCGCCACGATGTATGACTTGCTGACCGGCAAGATCCCCACGGAATCCATCTTGCGCGCGATGCACCCGCTGCCCGGGCCGAGGGAACTGAATCCGTCCATATCGGAGCAAACGGAACGGGTCATCATGAAAGCCCTGGAAATCGTGCCCTCCCGGCGTTACAGCTCCGTCGGGGAGATGATGGAAGCCCTCGGCGAGGGCGGCTGCGCGAAGGCGGACGTGCCGGAAAGGCAGCCCTCCTCACCGGACGAGGAAGACGAGGAGACGATTTTGCAGCCCTCCTCTCCCGACGCGGAGGACGGACAAGGGGAAAGGCGGCCGGAGGCCTCCGGCGACGGGCCTTCTGCGGAAGAAAAGCCCGGCAAGCCCTCCCGCAACATGGCGGCCGTGGCGGCAACCCTCCTCCTCCTTGCTGCGGGAAGCGCCGCCGTGCTGTATTATCAGAAAGGGGCGGAAGACGCGCCCGCGCAAGCCGGTTATCGGCCGGCCGCCGGGGAAGAGGAAACGGGAACGCCGGTGGCGGGCCTGCTGGCGGAAGGTGTCATGAAAGGACAGGACGCGGTGCCTCGCGATTCGGCCCCTGAAGAGGCGGACGCGCCCGCCGTGGCGGAACCGGAGAGGCAGGAGCCTGCCGGGAAGCCCGAAAACACGCCCGACAGGACGGAAAACACCCTCCCGGAGCCCGCTCCTCCCGAGGAAAAGGACGCCAACCCGCCTGCCGCGACGAGGGAAACGGCGGAACGGAGCGTCGAGGTGCTCCCGCCCCCCGTGCAAGCCCCCTCTTTGTACGACCGACTGCTTGCCTCCGGGAAAGAAAAGATGGATGCCAAGGACTATGCGGGCGCGAAGGGCGACTTCATGCTTGCCAAGAACCAGATGGTCACGGAGGAGGTCATGCTCCTGCTCTTTTCGTGCGATGAGAAGATAGAAGAGCGGGACATTCTGGAAAGACGGGCCCTCTATGAAGAAAAAATGCCTTTCGGGCATTACACGATTGTAAGGAAAAAGTCGAACGACCGCTACGGGGCCATCGACGACGACGGGAAGGAACGTATCCCCTGCAAATATCTGAGCGTGGGAAGGACCGACGACGGAAGGGCGTTCGAACGCGAAGACAACCTCTACGACATATACGATTCCGACGGCTCCCTGATAGCGGACGGCGTCGCCTATTATTGACGGCGGGTTCCCGCAGGCGCGGCCCCGCATCCTTTTCGCCCGCGAAGGCCTGCCTGCCGCCCTCCCGGATGATTTTCCCCTAAATTTCAGGTTTACGACTGCTTCATCGGGTGGCGATGG
>CAYRFT010000162.1:0-4811 GCA_964423585.1 uncultured Parabacteroides sp.
GCATTTCACGGGAGGGCTAATTTTCCAGCCAAGGCTCCGGATTCTGTTTGGATTTTTCTTTCCAGAGCTGGAAATGAAGGGTGGTGGTGTCGTCGGACGGGTCAAGGAAGATTTTCCCGATGGCCTGCCGGGTGGCGACCTTGTCGCCTGCCTTGACATAGACGCGGCTCAGGTTGCTGTACACGGTAAGGTAATTCCCATGACGGACAATCACCGAATTGTTGAAGCCGGGGACGGTGAAGACGCGCGTGACGACCCCGTTGAAGACGGCGCGGGCCTCGGCGCCCGTCGATGCCAGGATATCGATTCCGTTGTTGTTGGTGCGCACATGCTCGAGGACCGCGTGCTGGTGCTCCCCGAACTGGCCGACGATGCGATGCGAGCTGCCGGTGACCGGATAGGGCAGGCGGCCCCGGTTCTCCGAGAAATGGTCGGACAAAGCCTTTTCCTCTTTCGTCATGGCATAGCCGCCCTTCACCTCCGCCTTCCGTTCTTCCGCGGCGGCGGCGTTTCCGCCTTTCCTGTTCTTCCGGGCTGCCGCCTCACGGGCTTTCCGTTCACGTTCCGCCCGGGCTATTTCTTCCGCGATCTGTTTTTCGATCATCCGGTCCAACTGCGCTGCCTGCTTCTGCTTTTTCTTCAATTGCGCCTGCAGTTGCGACATCTTCTTGCCCAACCGGGCTATCTCCTCTTTCCGGTCCTTTTCTTCCGCCTGCAGGTTTTGCCGTTCCTCCTCGCGGCTGGCCAGAAGGAGCGTCTTCTCCTGGCGGGTCTTCCTCAGTTCAGCCTGTTGCCGGTTGATATCCTCCTGGCGGGCGACGATGTCGGCAGCCTGCCGCTTCTGCCATTGCGCGTATTCGCGGAGGTAACGCAGCCGGCGCAGCGACTGTCCGAAGCTCTCGGCCGAAAGGATGAACAACAGCTTGTCTTGGGAGGCATGGTGGCGGTGCATGCGGCGGACCGACTTGCCGTAGCTGTCCTTCTTCTGCTGCAACTGGCTTTCGAGGGCGCGGATCTGTTCCCCCATGCCGGCAATCCGGACATCGATCGCTTCCATTTCCTGATTCAACAGGCCGATCACCTTCCTGCGCGACAGGATCTGTTGGGAAATCAGCTTCAGGCGGCGGCTCACGTCTTTCTCCGTCGCCTGCGTCTGCTTCAGGAGTTCCCCGGTCTTGCGGATCTCTTCCAGCGTTTCATTCCGCTGTTTCTCCAATTCACGCACCCGGTCCGATTGCTGGGCCCATGCCGGACCCGCCAACGACAACCACATCATCAATAGAAGAACCCGTTTCATGCCACACCACCCCGCGCGCCGCGCCTTTGCCTTATCCTCCGATCATCCTCAAAATATCCGTAAAAGAGATGCGCCTGAACTTTGCAGGGATGGGGAAATCCATGTCCAGCGCCTTGTCCCATTGGAGACGGGAGAAACGGATATCCATCCCTCCTTTCCGGATTCCCCCGTCCCGGAACGAGACCTTCATCTTCGACGGGAAGACCCACAATGCCGGCGACTGGGGCTCCGCGTCGAAATATTCCCACAGCAAGGAATACCGGCCGTCCTTCCCGGCGATGAGGGTAGAGAGCAACTGCTCGTCGCCGTCCGCCTCAAAGCAATAACGCAAGTCCGCCCGGTCGCGCGCATGCAAGCGGGTCACGGTCCCTTCCCCTTCCCGCTCGAGGCGGAACAGATCGTAATGCGCGCTTTCCATTTCCCGCACTCCCGGCAAGAAAAGCCGGTGCATGAACAACGCCTGCAGATTATAGAAGTTGAAATCAATCGGCCATTCTTCGCTTAGTGCCGCATACCGCTCCGCCATATACAGTTCGTTCATCCGGTCCACGATCTTCACGCTGTCGGCGGTCAGTTCAATCCGGAAGACTTCAATCCCGAGGATAGGCTGGACGGAGAATTGCATGACGCTGTCTTTGACAAGCTTCAACTTCACGCGCGAGCCCATCGACTTTTTCCCCATCTGGATGTCAACGCCCAGACGCGCCGAGAACGTCCGGAAATCCGGCTCCTGCCTTCGCATCGACGCGACAAATTCTTTCAGTTCCTTGGTGCTGGCCTTCCCCGTGCCTCCCGGCACCTTGGCCGACTTGCATCCGTAGAACGCCGGGAGGATTGCCAGCAGGAGGCATCCCAAGATAATTCCGTTTATTCTTTTCATTTGCTTTCCGTATCTTCCATGTAAACACCTTTGGAGATCTTCTGTTTGAGGATGTCGGTATCTTTCCCCATCTCCATCGCCTTCTTCCACTGCTCAAGAGCCTTTTCTTTTTCCCCGCTCATATACAAAATATCGCCGTAGTGATCGACCAACTCGGCGCTGTCCGTGTCGTCTTTCGACAAAGCATTCTCAATATAAATCTTGGCCAGCGTATAGTTGCCCTGCACGAAGAACACCCACGCATACGTGTCCAGATAAGTGGCATTATCCGGTTCCAATTTGATGCACTGGGCGGCCATGCGCTCCGCCTTCTTCAGGTCTTTCTTGTCGAGGGTGAGGAAATAGCTGTAGTTGTTCAGGACCGGGGCATTGTTCTCGTTGTACTTCAATGCCTCGTCGTAAGCCTTATACGCTTCGTCCATATTCTTCATCTGGTAATAGAGGTCGCCTATCTGCCCGTAGAAATTCGACTTTATCGCCTCGTTCCCTTCCGGGATGATCTTCAGTCCGGCATAATAGGCATCCAAGGATTCCTCGTACTTTTCCTGCATGTAATATCCGATGCCGAGGTAAAAGTAATATTCGGGGTTTTCCGGGAAAATCCCTTTGCAGTGGGTGCAGATGCGGATCACTTCGGGAATATCCTCGTTTTTGAGGGCGATGTTGAGCAGATGCTGCCATGCCCCTTCGTTGGCGGGATCCATTTCCGTCAGCAGTTGGAACTGGAACTTGGCATCCTCCTCCTTCTCCTGGGCCATCAGCAGGCTTCCATACATCAGCCTCAGCTCCGCATCTTCCGGATGCTGTTCCAGCAGGGCCTGGAAAAGGGCATTGGCATTCTCGATTCCCTGCTGTGTCTGCTGCAGGCGCTGGACATACCGGGAAAGGATATCCACCTTGCTCTCCACATCCAGCTTTTCATTGACCAAAGCGTTCCTTATTTCCTGCTCCGCCGCCTCCTTGTTGCCGGTATGGTCGTAATAATTCGCCATTGAGACGATATAATACGGGTCGCCCGGGTCAATCTCGTGCGCCTTCTGGTAACAAGCCAGGGCTTTCTCCGTTTCGTCGTTCTCCAAGTGCAGGTCGCCCATCAGCAGGCGGTAACGGACATTCATCGGGTACTTGTCCGCCAGCCTTTCGATTTCCTCGAAGGCCTTGCCGGGCTGATTCAAGGTCTGGTACAGCTTGAATTTCTGCAAGGAAAGGGTCTCATTCATCCCCAGGGCGGATTCGAGCACGTTGTAGGCATCGATCGCCGCGCCGATTTCCCCTTCCTGCGTCAGCGCATCCGCCAGATGATAGTTCAGCTCGCTCTTGTCGGGATAGCGTTCCACCAATTCCCGGTAGGTGGCGGAGGCTTCCCCGTACATGCCCAGGTTACGATACAAGCCGGCCAAGGTCATCCGGTAGGTGAAATTGTCTTCGCTGTGGGCCACGGCGCTTTTCAGCAACCCTACCGCTTTCTCCGGGCGGTTTCGCTGCAACTGGAACATCGCCAGCTCGTACAAGACCGGGGAAGAGGCCGTGTCCAGCGCAAGGCAGTAGGAGAAAAGATCGAACGCCACATCATTCTTGCCCGCGTTCTTCAACTTGAGCGCCTCGTAATAGAAATAGTCGAACTTGCGCTGCTGCCTGGGAGAAAGCCGGCACGGCGGCGCAGCGTCGAGTGTCCCGGCATGGGAAGGCGACGGCCCGGCGAGGCACAGGAACGACAGCAGCAACAGGCATCCCTGTTTTTTTAGTTTGGATTGTATGTTCATTTCTCAGTTTTTTAGTCTTTCAGTTTTCCAGTCGGCGGACCGGCGGGAGGGCGGGCATCCGGGCGGCGCGCCATGCCTCCGCCTTTCCTCCGGTTGCCGGCCGGTCCTTCCCCGCATCCCGCTCCCGTCAAATCTTCCCCGTATGCCCGAAGCCGCCGCCCCCGCGCCCGGTGCCGTCCAGGGTTTCGACGGGCTCCCATTCCACCCGCTTGCAGGCCGAGACGACCATCTGGCAGATCCTTTCGCCGTCGTTGACGACATAAGGCTCGTTGGAGAGGTTGACCAGTATGACCCCGATCTCCCCGCGGTAATCGGCATCGATGGTTCCCGGCGCGTTCAGCAAGGTGATGCCATGCCTGACCGCCAGACCGCTCCTCGGGCGCATCTGCGCCTCGTACCCGTCCGGCAAGGCGATGTAAAGCCCCGTCGGGATCAGTTTCCGCTCGAGCGGCCTGAGCTCTACCGGCGCGGAGAGGTTTGCGCGGACATCCATGCCAGCCGACTGCTCCGTGGCGTAGGCCGGCAGCGGATGGCGCGATTCGTTGACAATCTGTATTTTCATCTGATTCTTATTTACAACGTGCAAAAATAGTCTTTTTTGGAGAAAAATGAAAGACGGGACCCCGGGGCAAACGCCATATCGCGAAATATCTTCCGGCGGGGCGGCAGGCTCGCGGAGGGAGGAGGTTTCCTCCGGCCCCGGAGCCGCGTCGCGGGCGGACAAAACGAAACCGCCGCAAGCGAATCGCGGCGGTTGCCTTTCGTAGCGAGACCCGGGATTGAACCGGGGACCTCATGATTATGAATCATGCGCTCTAACCAGCTGAGCTATCTCGCCCTTTTGCCGTTGCGGCGTTTCCATCTCCCGCTG
>CAYRFT010000163.1:0-4793 GCA_964423585.1 uncultured Parabacteroides sp.
GCAGGACACGGTGCTGAAGACGCGGCAGACGGTCAACAAGAAAAAGGAGAAGTGAGAAACCCCCGTCGGCGGGGCGAATGAAGAAGACGCATTGCGGGAGGCCTTTGGCGGCACTCGCGATGCGTCTTTTTGACGGGAGGCGGCCCGCGCGGGCTTTTGCCTCTCCTTGTTTTTACCGTAAAAAATGGAAATCATGGATAAACGTATCACTTGTTTTGTCATGCGGCAGGACCCCGCGGCGGCGCGGGCGAACGAGGAGGCCTTCCTGTCGCAGCCCGCCGTGGCAGGCGTGGTCTTTTTCGACATGCCCGGGGGCCCGTCGGCATGGAGCCGCAAGGTATTGGAGGGGCTGGCGGCCTCGGCGCGGTCTGATTATGTGCTGCTGTGCCTGTCGCCGGGACGGACGGTCCCCGGCGCGCGTTCGTTGGAGCGCCTGTGCGGGATAGCGGATGCCACCGGGGCCGATTGCCTGTACGCGGATTATTATGACGGGGAGGACGGGAGCCTGGCCTTCCACCCGTTGACGGACTGCCAGGCGGGAAGCCTGCGCGACGACTTCGATTTCGGGAAATGGCTGTTTGTCCGTTCCTCGGCCTTCGTGGAAGGGGTGCGCGCCCTCCGGCGGGATTGGCAATATGCGGCGCTTTATGCCTTGCGCCTCCATTTGTCGGAGAAAGGCCTGCCCGTGCACGTCAACGAGCCGTTGTACCGGGCGGAAGAGACGGATTGGCGGCAGGGCGGCGGCAAGATGTTCGACTATGTGGACCCGCGCAACAGGGCTGTCCAGGTGGAAATGGAGCAGGCCTGCACCGCGTACCTGGAACGGATAGGGGCTTTTCTGAAACCCGGATTCAAGGAGGTGGACTTCTCGGAAGAACCGTTCCCGGTGGAAGCGTCGGTGATCATCCCGGTACGCAACCGGGCCCGGACGATAGAAGCCGCCATCCGTTCCGCCCTGGCCCAGCAGGCCGCCTTCCCGTTCAACCTGATCGTCATCGACAACCATTCGACGGACGGGACGACCGAGGCGATAGATCGTTTCCGCTCCGATTCCCGCCTGATACATCTCGTCCCGGAACGGACGGACTTGGGCATAGGCGGGTGCTGGAACGAAGGCATTCACCACCCGCGGTGCGGGAAATTCGCCGTCCAGCTGGATAGCGACGACTTGTATGCCGGTGAATCTGCCTTGCGGAAGATGGTGGAGGCGTTCTACCGGCAGCGGTGCGCCATGGTGGTGGGAACATACCGGACGACCGATTTCGGGCTGAAGGAAATTCCGCCGGGGATAATCGACCATAGGGAATGGACGCCGGAGAACGGCCGCAACAACGCCCTCCGGGTCAACGGGCTGGGCGCCCCGCGCGCTTTTTATACGCCCCTCGCGCGCCGGATTGGTTTCCCCAACGTGAGCTATGGCGAGGATTATGCCATGGGCCTCCGGATCAGCCGGGAGTACCGTGTCGGGCGCGTTTATGATGTCTTGTACCTGTGCCGCCGCTGGGAAGATAATTCGGACGCGATGCCGGACCGGGAGAAAATGAACCGCTACAATGTGTACAAGGACCGCATCCGCACGTGGGAACTGGAGGCGCGGATACGGCAAAACCGGCAGGGCCTATGAGCGCGTTGCAGGAAGAAGTCTTGCGCATGCTGGACCGCCAGATGGAGGAATGGGAGCTGGCGGCCCGCAACTACGGGGCGTTGGAGCAGGCGTTGACGCATGAGTTGCCGGTGGACGGCGCGTCTGTCCGCGTGCAGTACAATCCTGCCCGGACGGCATCGACGACGGCCGGGACGGACAAGGAAGCTGTCGGGCGGCGGCCTTGTTTCCTTTGCCCGGACCATTTGCCTCCCGGGCAGTTGCGCCTGCCTTTCGGGCGTTACCTCGTTTTGTGCAACCCGTATCCCATATTCCGCCGCCATCTGACGATACCTGCTTGCGGGCATGCCCCGCAGCGGATCCGTCCGCGCTTGCGCGACCTGCTGGAGCTGTCCCGGCAGCTGCCCGGCTTCACGCTCTTCTACAACGGGCCGCTATGCGGGGCTTCTGCTCCTGACCATGCCCATTTCCAGGCCGTGCCCTGGGGCGATATGCCCGTTGACCGCGAATGGGAAGCGCACGCGCGCCTTTTGTCGGCAGGGGGAGGCATGTCCTTGTACTTGCTCTGCCTCGGCGGCAGGAACGGTTTCGCCGTCCGTTCTTCTTCCATGCCGGATGCGGCCTCCATGCTTGGGCGTATTTGTTCGTGGCTGCCCGTCCCGCCGGGGGAAGAAGAACCGATGATGAATCTTTTCGCCCATTATGGAGGACAGTACTGGGAGCTGCTGGTGATCGCGCGCAAACGCCACCGCCCGTGGCAATATGCGGCCGAAGGGGCGGACCGCTTTCTGTCGAGCCCGGGTGCCGCCGACGTGGGAGGCGTTTTCGTTACCGTCCGCGAGTCCGACTTTTGCCGGGCGGATGCTTCCCTGATAAGCGACATATTCCGGCAGGTTTGCTTTAGCGCGGAAGAAGTGGAGACGTTCATGGCAAAGAACAGGGACAAATGAATTCCTTTTTCTGAGAAAATTGATTCAACCAACGGGTATATTGGTTACCTTTGCGCATGATGGTTGATAAATTATAATGGATATGGCAGATAAAATTTCTACAAAACGCGCTTTGGGGCTGTGGCCTTTTTCCTTTCTCTATGGAATGGGCGTCCGCTTTCGGAACCAGTTGTTCGATTGGGGCATCAAGAAAGAAAGGACTTTTTCAATCCCTGTTATCTGTGTGGGCAATTTGGCAGCGGGAGGGACAGGCAAGACCCCGCATGTCGAACATATAATCCGGTTGCTGAAGGATGATTATCGGATAGCCGTGGTGAGCCGTGGATACAAGCGTTCGAAGAGGGGCTTCTTGCTGGCGGCCGAGAAACACACCGCCAAGGAAATAGGGGATGAGCCTTACCAGGTTTTCCACAAATATCCCGGCATCTTGATGGCGGTGGACAAGAACCGGTGCCGCGCCATCGACAACCTGTTGTCTTTGCCTGAAGAAAAAAGGCCCCAGGTCATCGTGTTGGATGACGCTTTCCAGCATCGGCATGTGAAGCCGTCGCTGTCAGTCTTGCTGACGGATTATGGCAGGATGTTCTATGACGATCATCTGTTGCCGGTGGGGCGGTTGCGCGAACCCATCTCCGGACGTGAACGGGCGGACATCCTGGTCGTCACTAAAATCCCATTGGACTTGAAGCCGATCGAATGCCGGATTATGGAAACGAACATGCAGCTTCAGGCGTATCAGCGGGTCTTCTTCTCTTATGTGGAATACGAAAGGATTCGTTCCTTGCAGTCGGTTTCCCGTGGACTTCCTTTCGTCCCGACACCTGACGATGCGGTCTTAGTCGTTTGCGGCATAGCGGATCCGGCTCCTTTTCTGACGGAAGTGAAAAAATGGGGATGGAAAGTCGAAGAACTGATCTTCTCGGATCATCATGACTTTAAAAAGTCGGACATCCGGGCTATCATGCAATCCTTTCAACGGTTGAAAGGGCAGAACAAGGCCATACTGACCACGGAAAAGGATGCGGCGCGGTTGCTGCATAATAAATATTTGAATGAAGAGCAGAAAGGATGTATGTACTACCTCCCGATTTCTATTTCTTTTTTGGAAAAAAGGAAGGAATCCTTTGATAGCATGATATTGAAGCATGTGCAGACATTCCAGCGGAATAAAATTTTGTGGTAGCCATGGGCGCAAGGACGGAGATTGCAACACTGGGCGAATTTGGCTTGATACGTCGTCTGACTGAAGGTATAAAGTTGAAAAATGGAAGCACGTTAAGAGGCGTGGGCGATGATGCGGCCGTGCTGGACTATCGGGATAAATTGACGTTGGTGACAACCGACCTGTTGCTGGAAGGCATCCATTTTGATTTGACTTACGTCCCTCTGAAACACTTGGGATATAAATCGGCGGTGGTGAATTTCTCGGATATTTATGCGATGAATGGATGCCCGCGCCAAATAACGGTGTCCGTAGGCTTGTCCAAGCGCTTTTCGGTAGAGGATATGGAAGAGTTGTACAGCGGCATCCGCCTGGCGTGTGATGTCTATGGCGTTGATTTGGTGGGAGGCGACACTTCTGCCTCGTTGACGGGCTTGAGCATCAGCGTTACTTGCATTGGGGAAGGAGAAAAAGGGAAAGTCGTGTATCGGAATGGCGCGCATGAAACGGATCTGATTTGCGTCTCGGGCGATTTGGGGGCTGCTTATATGGGACTTCAGTTGCTGGCACGCGAAAAACGGGTGTTCCAAGGAGAAAAAGACTTTACTCCCGACTTCTCGGGCAAGGAATATTTGCTGGAACGCCAGTTGAAGCCGGAAGCTCGTAAGGATATAATAGAGAAATTGCGTGAGGCGAATATTCTTCCAACGGCCATGATGGACATTTCGGATGGCTTGTCTTCGGAGTTGTTGCATATTTCAAAGGAAAGCCATGTAGGATGCCGTGTCTATGAAGACCGGATACCGATTGATTATCAGACGGCGGTCATGGCTGAACAATTCAATATGAATCTGGTGACAGCGGCCTTAAATGGGGGTGAGGATTATGAACTGCTCTTCACCGTGCCTCTGACTGACCATGAAAAAGTTTTAGAGATGGAGGGCATAAAGGTCATAGGGCATATAACAAAGGCCGAACTGGGTAATTTTCTTGTGGGGCGTGACGGTGGTGAAGTGGAATTAAAAGCGCAAGGCTGGAATTCTCTTGGCTGATGAAAGTTAGGCTTGATTTTAAAAGT
>CAYRFT010000164.1:0-4759 GCA_964423585.1 uncultured Parabacteroides sp.
GGGTCGGTAATGACACCCGTCACCGCCGCGGCGGCCGCCGTAAGCGGGCTTGCCAGCAAGGTACGCGAGCCGGGACCCTGGCGGCCTTCGAAATTGCGGTTGCTGGTGGAGACGGCATATTTTCCGGCCGGGATTTTGTCGTCGTTCATGGCCAGGCAGGCCGAGCAGCCCGGCTGGCGTATCTCGAAGCCTGCCTCCGCCAGCAGCTTGTCCAATCCTTCCTCGCGGATCCGGGCATCGACCATCCACGAGCCCGGGACAAGCCACGCCGTGACGCGCTCCGCCTTTTTCCTCCCTTTCACGATGGAAGCGAAGGCGCGGAAATCCTCGATGCGCCCGTTCGTGCAAGCCCCGAGGAACACATAATCCACCGGCTTGCCGAGCAACGCCTCTCCCGGCCTGAAGCCCATGTAACGCATGGCTTTCTCGAACGAGCTTTTCCCCGCTTCGCCCATTTCCCCGGCCGCCGGGATGGATTCCGTGATGCCCATGCCCATTCCGGGGTTGGTCCCGTAGGTGATCATCGGTTCGATATCCGCCGCGTCAAAACGCACCTCCTTGTCGAAGACGGCATCGTCGCCGCTCTTCAAAGTATTCCAATAAGCCACCGCCTTGTCCCATTCTTCCCCCTTCGGCGCGTATTCGCGTCCCTTCAAATAGGCAAAAGCCACTTCGTCCGGAGCGACCATGCCGCCGCGCGCGCCCATCTCGATGGAGAGGTTGCAGAGGGTCAGCCTTCCTTCCATCGTCAGGCCGCGGACCGCCTCGCCGGCATATTCCACGAAATAGCCCGTAGCCCCGCCGGTGGTCATCTTCGACATCATGTAGAGGGCCACGTCTTTGGCGGTCACTCCTTTTCCCAACTTCCCGTCGATCGTAATCCGCATCGTCTTCGGGCGGGCCTGCAAGACGCACTGGGAAGCCATTACCATTTCCACTTCGCTGGTGCCGATGCCGAAAGCCACGGCGCCGACAGCCCCGTGGGTAGAAGTATGCGAATCGCCACAGACAATGGTCATCCCCGGGAGGGTCAGGCCCCGTTCGGGACCCACGACGTGGATGATCCCGTTCTTCGGGTGCATCATGCCGAAGTAAGCCAGGCCGAACTCCCTGGCATTCCGTTCCAGCGTATCCACCTGTGCCCTCGAAACGGGGTCTTCAATCGGTTTGTCCTGGTCGTGTGTCGGCGTATTGTGATCCGGCATGCAGAAGATGCGCTCCGGGCGGAAACAACCCAATCCCCGCTCCCTCAGCCCCTGGAAAGCCTGCGGGCTCGTCACTTCATGGCAATACAGCCTGTCAATATACAACTGGACAGGCCCGTCTTCCACCTGCTGGACCACGTGGGCGTCCCAGATTTTATCAAATAGCGTGTTCATGTCCTCTTATTTTACGA
Source organism: uncultured Parabacteroides sp. (assembly GCA_964423585.1). GTDB lineage: Bacteria > Bacteroidota > Bacteroidia > Bacteroidales > Tannerellaceae > Parabacteroides. Next base: position 1,397 of record CAYRFT010000164.1, read on the forward strand.
ATTTGTTGATTGCGTCAATGTATGCTTCCACCGAAGCGGCGATGATATCCGTGTTCGCGCCGAAACCATAGTACACATGCCCGTCATGTTCCACCTGCATGTGCACCTTTCCCACGTCATCGCTCCCTTTGCTAATGGCCTGTATCGTGAATTCCTTCAACACCATCTGGCGGCGGATAATCTGCTTCAACGCCTTGATGGCCGCATCCACGGGACCATTGCCGGAAGCCGCCGCTTCAAATTTCTCGCCGGAGATATTCAATCCCAAACTTGCCACCGGACGAACCCCGACACCGCTTGTCACTTGCAAATAATCCAGCTTGATACGATGGTTCATTGTCCGGTCGGCCCCGGCCAAGACAAGCACGTCGTCGTCCGTAATCCCTTTCTTCTTGTCTGCCAGTTTCAAGAAATCCTCGTAAATCTGATCCAATTTCTCTTGGCCGGTATCGATGCCCAGCACGTGCAGGCGGTGCTTCAAGGCGGCACGGCCGCTGCGGGCAGTCAAGACGATGGCATTGTCGTCAATGCCGACATCTTTCGGATCGATGATCTCGTAAGTCTGCGCGTTCTTCAAAACGCCGTCCTGGTGGATTCCCGACGAATGGGCGAATGCGTTTCTTCCCACAATGGCCTTGTTCGGCTGGACCGGCATGTTCATCAAGCTGGAAACAGTCCTGCTGATGCCGTATATTTTGGCGGTATTGATGTTGGTGGAGATTCCGCATTCCTTATGGCTCTTGAAAATCATGGCGATTTCTTCCAAAGAAGTATTCCCGGCACGTTCCCCGATGCCGTTGACCGTCACTTCTGCCTGGCGGGCCCCATTCAGTATCCCTTGGACCGTGTTGGCGGTAGCCATCCCCAGGTCGTTATGGCAGTGGGTTGAAAGAATGGCCTTCCCGATGCCCTCCACATGCTCCATCAGGTACTTGATCTTGGCCCCATATTCGTCCGGCAGGCAATAGCCGGTTGTATCCGGGATATTTACGACTGTCGCCCCCGCCTTAATGACAGTTTCCACCACGCGGGCCAGATATTCGTTGTCGGTACGCCCCGCGTCTTCGCAGTAGAATTCCACATCATCCACGTACTTGCGGGCATACCGGGTCGCGGCGAACGCCCTTTCAATAATCTCTTCCCGCGTGGAATTAAACTTATATTTAATGTGCGGATCGGAAGTCCCGATACCCGTATGGATACGGGAACGCTTGGCGAACTTCAAGGCCTCGGCCGCCACATCGATGTCCTTCTCGACCGCACGGGTCAAGGCACAGACGATAGGCCAAGTCACTGCTTTCGAAATCTCGACCACGCTCTTAAAGTCGCCCGGACTTGAAACCGGGAAACCGGCTTCTATGACATCAACGCCCAAAGCCTCCAATGCCTTTGCCACTTGTATCTTCTCGACGGTGTTCAACTGGCATCCGGGCACCTGCTCGCCGTCACGAAGAGTCGTATCAAAAATAAATAATCTGTCTGACATGCCTGTTTTTGTCTTATGGATTCATACAAACCAAAAAGACCTTTCTCACAGGGAAGCAAGAAAGGCCTTTATCCTTATTTCATCTTACAGAATCACGCACCGTCTCACTTCCTGTCCTGCTGCCAGAGCAGAATGATAATACCCAACACATTCAACAAACCGTTACGTGAAATCTGTCCCATCATGATTGTCTTTATTCGTTTACTTTTTTCAGCGGTGCAAAGTTACATTGTTTTCCTAAACCTCAAAATATATTCCTAACTTTTTTCATCGAAAAGATTACAAACCGTAAGGAACGGCCGCCGCTTTCGATAAAAATCAAAGGAATCCCCGGCATCTCCGGTCTGCAAGCGTCCGGCCAAGCCGCTCCGGCCCGGGCTTTTGCCTGTCGAATTTTGCGGGATTCCTCCTTGTGCGCTCGAAATAATTAGGTATATTTGTGCCGCTTAAACAGTCGGGAAATGGAATATGACAAAGGACATAGTTGTTTGATTCAATGGCTTATCGGGATTGGCGACCTGGTAATATTGAATTCCATGCTTGTTCTCGTATGCAAGCTCTTGGACCCCTATCACGCAAGAATAATCGAATCCAATATCCGGGAAGTCCTCCTGCTGCTGAATTTCTGCTATTTCTTTTCGTTGTATTTCATCCCCATCCAGTTGCACAAATCGATCATTTACCTGGACAAGGTCGTCCAGCGGGCTTGCACCCTATTGACGCTGCAGATGTTCCTGCTCAGCACGTGCCTTACATTCTTGCACATCGGCGACGCGCTTTCCATGTTCTTGTTGCTGTATTACGTATCCACCCTGGTCGTTTTCCCGTGTTGGCGCGTCTTCCTGCGCATGTTGCTGAAGTTGTACCGCCGCAAAGGATACAATTTCAAGAAGGTGATCATCGTGGGGGCAGGGAAGAACGGGTTAGAACTGTACCGCGTCATGAAAGACGAGATTTCTTCGGGCTTCAACATCCTGGGCTTCTTCGACGACAACCCGGCATTGAAGGACATCCTCCCGAATTACCTGGGGACGACCGACGAAGTGGAGAAATACGCCGCGGACAAAGGCATCGATGAAATCTACTGCACCCTGCCGGGGACGACCAACGAAAAGATCTTCCGCCTGCTGAACTTCTCGGAGAAGAACATGATCCGCTTCTACATAGTGCCGGAGATTTACCAGAACATCAAGAAGAGCATGGAGATGGAAATCATGGAGTCGATCCCGCTGCTGACGTTGCGCCACGAACCCCTGCAGACGTTTTACAACCGGATCCTGAAACGGGCCTTCGACATTGTCTTCTCGCTGGGCATCCTCTGCACGGTCTTCCCCTTCTTGTACGTCATCGTCGGCCTTCTGGTCAAATGGAGTTCGCCGGGCCCCGTCTTCTTCAAGCAAAAACGCACCGGGCTGTACGGGCGGGACTTTGAATGCTATAAATTCCGCACCATGCGGGTGAATTACGAGGCCGACACCCTGCAGGCCGCGAAAGACGACCCGAGGAAAACGAGGATCGGGAATTTCCTCCGGAGAACGAACTTGGACGAATTCCCGCAGTTCATCAATGTGCTGAAAGGGGACATGTCGGTGGTCGGCCCGCGCCCGCACATGCTGAAGCACACCGAGCAATACTCGGCCTTGATTGACAAATACATGGTCCGGCACCTGGTGAAGCCCGGGATAACGGGATGGGCGCAAGTGACGGGCTACCGGGGCGAAACAAAGACGCTGGAGCAGATGGAAGGGCGCGTCAAGCGGGATGTATGGTACATCGAAAACTGGTCTTTCTTCTTGGACCTGAAGATCATAGTCGTGACATTGCTGAACATGTGCCGGGGCGAGAGAAACGCTTATTGACCTGCCTTGGCATCAGGA
>CAYRFT010000165.1:0-4737 GCA_964423585.1 uncultured Parabacteroides sp.
ACGGGAAGAGGATGCTTTCCCTCATCCGCAAAACAACGTAAAACAAAAAGAGGCCCTCCCCAAAAGTGAGAAAACTCCAAAAATAAGGCATCCTGCCATTTGGTTTCGCAATATGGTATCTGCCGGTTGACTCTGCCGGAGATATTCTTTATGGCAAGTGTTTGCCTTCCCATGATTATTGCTTACTTTTGCCAAAAAGCCGGTGCGTTCAGGAAAAGTCCTTCAAACGTATAATGACCATTCTGAACATGGCCAATGAAAAATAACAGAAAACAAAGCTTATCATGAAAAAGAAAAGTTTCCAGTCGATGATGCTTGCCGCCTCTTTAGTGTGGATGGGTTGCCTTTCGTTTGTGAATGCGGCAGAAACATTTGACCCTGTCGAGTATGTCAGCCCTTTGGTGGGCACTCAGTCCACTTTTGAATTGTCCACCGGGAATACATATCCGGCCATTGCACGCCCGTGGGGAATGAATTTTTGGACACCGCAGACAGGAAAGATGGGAGATGGCTGGCAATATGTTTATACGGCAAATAAGATTCGCGGTTTCAAACAGACCCATCAGCCGAGCCCGTGGATTAACGATTACGGACAGTTTGCCATTATGCCTGTCGTAGGCTTTCCGGAGTTCGATCAGGATAAGCGTGCCAGTTGGTTCTCCCACAAAGGGGAAATAGCCAAGGCTTATTATTATAAGGTATATCTGGCAGAGCATGATGTCGTGACCGAATTGACACCGACAGACCGGGCGGCTATGTTCCGTTTCACGTTTCCGGAGAACGACCATTCATATATCGTTGTGGATGCGTTGGACAAAGGTTCGTATGCAAAGATCATCCCGGAAGAAAACAAGATTGTCGGTTATACGACCAAGAATAGTGGCGGTGTGCCGGATAATTTCAAGAACTATTTCGTCATCCAATTTGATAAGCCTTTCACGTATAAGGCTACCTTTGCCGATGGTGCACTAAGCGAAGATAATGTGGAGCAGCAAGCTGATCATGCAGGTGCAGTGATCGGTTTCAAGACGAAGAAAGGCGAGATCATCCATGCCAAAGTGGCTTCTTCTTTCATCAGTTACGAACAAGCTGCCATCAACATGAAGGAATTGGGGAATGATGATTTCGATACGTTGGTACAGAAAGGAAAGGAGGCATGGAATAATGTTTTGAGTAAGATAAAAGTAGAAGGCGGTAATTTAGACCAATATCGTACTTTTTATTCTTGCTTGTATCGTTCTTTGCTGTTCCCGCGAAAGTTCTACGAACCGGATGCGGATGGAAAAGCAATTCATTACAGTCCATACAACGGCCATGTATTGCCGGGATATATGTACACGGATACGGGTTTTTGGGATACGTTCCGCTGTTTGTTCCCATTCTTGAATCTAATGTTCCCGTCAGTAAACCAAGAAATACAGGAAGGCTTGATCAATACATATAAGGAAAGCGGTTTCTTCCCCGAATGGGCCAGCCCGGGTCATCGTGATTGCATGGTAGGGAACAATTCGGCCTCCGTTTTGGTGGATGCTTATATGAAAGGCGTTAAGGTAGAAGATCTGGAGACTTTGTATGAAGGACTGATTCACGGTACAGAGAATGTACATCCGAGAGCATCTTCTACAGGCCGTCTGGGATATGAATTTTACAATGAATTAGGATACGTCCCGTATGATGTCAAGATCAATGAAAATGCAGCGCGTACATTAGAATATGCATACGATGATTGGTGCATTTACAAACTGGCAGAAGATTTAAAACGTCCGCAGAAAGAAATTGATTTGTTCGCCAAACGGGCGATGAACTACAAGAACTTGTTTGATAAAGAAACAAACTTGATGCGCGGCAAGAACAAAGACGGCAAGTTTATGGCTCCGTTCTCTCCGTTGAAGTGGGGTGATGCTTTCACGGAAGGAAACAGCTGGCATTATTCCTGGTCTGTTTTCCATGACCCGCAGGGATTAATCGACTTGATGGGTGGAAAAGATGTCTTTGTCCGGATGCTGGATTCCGTATTTGCCGTTCCGCCAATCTTTGATGACAGTTATTATGGAGGTGTTATTCATGAAATCCGTGAAATGACCGTGATGTGTATGGGAAACTATGCTCATGGAAACCAGCCCGTCCAGCACATGATTTATATGTATGACTATGCCGGTGAACCCTGGAAAGCCCAATATTGGTTGCGCCAAATAATGAATCGGATGTACGCCCCGGGACCGGACGGTTACTGTGGAGATGAAGATAACGGTCAGACTTCAGCCTGGTATGTTTTTTCGGCTTTGGGTTTCTATCCAGTTTGTCCGGGGACTACGCAGTATGTCATGGGAGCACCGTTGTTCAAGAAAGCGACCTTATACTTCGAGAATGGAAAAACGTTGGTGATCAATGCACCTGCCAACAGTGCTGAAAACTACTATATCAAATCCATGAAATTGAATGGTCAAGATTACACGAAGAACTATCTTGATCACAATGATCTGATGAAAGGCGCAATATTGGATATAGAAATGGATAGCCGGCCGAACAAACAGCGCGGAATCCAAATATCTGATTTTCCCTATTCTTTCTCTACAGAGAAGACAAATATAAAACCAACATGATATGAAGAAAGCATAACCTAACGTTTGCAACCGGTCATTTACTTTTTCTTTCTTTTCCTTTTCAGGCGTAATTCCTCAGCCAGAAGAGAATGCTGTTTTGCCATCTCTTCATCGCCCGTCAAATGAAACAAATCTGCCAGATAGTCGTGTGCCGCAATATGATCCGGCTTTACTTGAGACGCTTTGATAAAATCGGCTAACGCTTCCTCATAATGCTTTTGACGGTAAAGCGTCTTTCCCCGGTTATAGCGAGCCTTGAATGACTGCGGATTCAGTGCAACAGCCTTGTTAAGGCAGACCAATGCTTCATAGTCATCTCCCATGTCGAATAATGTTATTCCTTTCCGTACCCAGGCATCCACGTAATTCGGATCCATCTTAAGAGCTTTGTCAAAACATCGGAGGCCTGCTCCCAAATCATGTGCCTTGATGATACATTCGTTTCCCATCAGGTAATATTCATGGGCATATTCTTTCATGACGGCCCGCATTTCGTGCAGTTCTTCCTGCAAAACCTTGATTTTCTCCTGTTGACCCGCCAGCCGCTGAAGTTTCAAGCGGATCAAACGCCGGACTAAAGGATTATCCATTTCATCCCGTTTCTTGACAGCTGAGGCAAAAGCGTCAACGGCTTTTGCCATATTCCGTTCATCGAAACTTCGGGCAGCCTCCACATAAAGCCTTTCAGCCTCGCTTTCCTGCAAGCTTTGTTCGATAAGCCTCCTGTCGTTAAACCGATGGCTGAAATCAACAATCTCTTTCCTTATGAATATATTCCGCAAAACAATCGGTGCCTTCAGTATCAGGCCATCTATTGACGTACAGCGGCTCAAAGCCACGTACGTCTGTCCGCCAGCAAAAACACCTCCGCTCAAGTCAACCACTGCACGGCTGAAAGTCAATCCCTGGCTTTTATGCACTGTAATCGCCCAGGCCAAACGAATCGGAAGCTGTTCAAACTTACCGATAACTTCCTCTTCTATCCTTTTTTCTTTTTCATTGTATTTATACTTGCAATTCTCCCATGAAGAACGTTCCACCAAATATCTTTTCCCATTTTCCAACAAGACGAATACTTTTCCGTCTTCATCAATGGTCGAAACCATGCCAATCGTGCCATTCACCCAACGCCGGTCACGGTCATTTTCGATAAAAATAACTTGCGCCTGCTCTTTAATGGAGAGGTTCAATGCCGTTGGCAATGAAGATTCGGGAAAATCGCCAATGATCACCCCCTTCGAGACAAATTCCTCGCCTGGCAATTCCTCCAATTTCCGTTCATTGATATAATCCACCTGATCCCGGCGTGTCGCCAACGTGATGTACATGTCTTCTTTCTTCGGTTCGAATTGGGGGAAACAGCGTTCATTCAATACGTTCAATTCCGGCAAACGAACCAGATTTGTGCGTATCTTGTCCAAAATATCAATAAATGCAGGGTCTCGCTGGCGATACACTTTTTGCAATTCAATCGGAATCAAGTGAATTTTCTGAAATACCCGTGCAGAAAAGAAAAAAGGATTCGGATAGAAAAGGCTCAAGATTTCCCGTTGATCAGACGGGACGACAGGTTCCAACTGGAAAACATCTCCGACAAAAAGCAATTGCTTCCCGCCAAAGGGCAGACGCATATTACCGGAATAAACCCTCAGAATCCGATCGACACAATCTATTATGTCGGATCTGACCATTGAAATTTCATCAATGATTACCAATTCAACCTCTTTGATAACCTTTCTGCGTTCCTTATTATATTTAAAGAACTCAAAGATTCGTCCGTTCTTCAAACTCAAGTCCGGGTCATCAGGAAGCATGGGGCGGAAAGGTAACTTGAAGAAAGAATGCAAAGTCATTCCTCCCGCATTGATTGCAGCGATTCCGGTCGGAGCCAGCACGACATGTTTTTTCTTTGTGTGCTGGCAGATATATCTCATGAAAGTAGATTTGCCGGTTCCTGCTTTTCCTGTCAGGAAAACGGATTGGCGGGTAAAAGAGACCAATTGAAACGCCTCCTGGAATTCCCTGTTGTTTGTATCTATTGCGTACTCCACGACATTCCGTTTTGGCAGGCCACAGGACGAGGCCTATTCCACTATTTCCCGCAAAGCCGCCTGCACCAGTCCTTCCATGACTT
>CAYRFT010000166.1:0-4729 GCA_964423585.1 uncultured Parabacteroides sp.
GTCGAACTTTTCGGAAGCCCTCTTTGCAACTCTCCCGGATTATTGTATCTTTGCCGGGCACGGCGCAAGCGTTGTGACCATGAAAATGATTCCATATAAAACAGCGTAAAGATGACAGTAGCAGACAGATTTTTAAGGTACGTGGCTTTCTCCACGCAATCGGATGAAGAATCGGGTGTCACTCCCAGTACATCCGGGCAACGCACGTTGGCTGAAGCGTTGGCAAAAGAACTGGAAGCCTTGGGACTGGAAGAGATCTCTTTGGACGACAATTCCTATTTGATGGCGACCTTGCCGCCGAATACGGAGAAGGAAGTCCCGACGATCGGCTTTATTTCTCATTTGGACACGAGCCCTGATATGCCGGGCGAAGGCGTCAGGCCGCGGATCGTTCCGTATGCGGGGGGCGATATCGTGTTGAATGAAGCGGAGAAGATAGTCCTTTCGCCGGGCATGTTCCCGGAAATGGAACAATACATCGGGCAAGACTTGATTGTCACCGACGGGACGACCCTGCTGGGCGCCGACGATAAGGCCGGTGTTGCTGCCATTGTTTCAGCCGTGGCTTATTTGAAGGAACATCCGGATATCAAGCATGGCAAGATTCGTGTCGGTTTCACGCCGGATGAGGAAATCGGCGCCGGTGCCGACCATTTCGACGTGGGGAAATTCGGCTGCGAATTTGCCTATACCGTGGATGGCGGTGAAATCGGGGAGCTGGAATACGAGAACTTTAACGCGGCGGCGGCCAGAGTGCTTTTCAGCGGGCGGAACGTGCATCCGGGAACGGCCAAGGGCAAGATGGTCAATGCTTCTTTGCTGGCCCTCGAGTTTGCATCCTCGCTGCCTGCCGGCCAACGCCCGGAGACGACCGAAGGCTATGAAGGATTCTTCCATCTGACCACGATGGCCGGTAGCGTGGAACAGGCCGTCTTGCAGTATATCGTCCGTGATCATTCCCGCGAGTTGTTCGAACAGAAGAAGCAGTTGCTAAGGCGGATCGCGACGCAGATGAACGAAAAGTATCCGGGCATGGTCTCTTTGGATATGCACGACCAGTATTACAACATGCGGGAAGTCGTGGAACCGAAGAAATACATTGTGGACTTGGCATCGGAAGCCATGGAAGCCGTCGGCGTGAAACCGCAGATCAAGCCGATACGCGGAGGGACCGATGGGGCGCGCTTGTCGTTTATGGGCCTGCCTTGTCCGAATCTGTTTACCGGAGGCCATAACTTCCACGGGCGTTATGAATATATCCCGGTCCCGTCCTTGCAGAAAAGCATGGAGACGGTTGTCAAGATTGCGGAGCTGGCGGCGACCAAGTGATTTTGCAAGCAACAATTATTATCATACGGAATAAATCTAAATCGTGAAAGAATGAAAACAACTCCTTTTACAAGCGTGCATGTCGCGCTGGGTGCCAAGATGCATGAATTTGCAGGTTATGACATGCCGATTGAATATACCGGCATTATCGACGAACACATGACGGTGATAAACGGCGTGGGTGTGTTTGACGTGTCCCACATGGGCGAATTTTGGGTGAAAGGGCCGAATGCTTTGGCTTTCATCCAGTCGGTTACTTCGAATGACGCTTCGGTGCTTCCGGTAGGGAAAGCGCAATATACCTGTTTCCCGAACGAGCAGGGCGGCATCGTCGATGACTTGCTGGTTTATCATTATGGGCCGGAGAAATATATGTTGGTAGTGAATGCGGCCAACATTGAAAAGGACTGGAACTGGTGCGTCGGCCATAATGCGGCCGGTGCCGAACTGGAAAATGCGTCCGACAACATCGCCCAGTTGGCCGTACAAGGGCCGAAGGCTTTGGAAGTATTGCAGCGTCTGACCCCGGTCGATTTGTCGGCTGTCCCGTATTATGCCTTTACGACAGGGGAATTTGCCGGATGCAGGCAGGTAATCATTTCGAATACGGGTTATACCGGCGCCGGGGGTTTTGAACTGTACTTCTATCCGGATGATGCGATGACGATCTGGAACGCTATCTTTGAAGCCGGCAAGCCGGAAGGCATCAAGCCGGTTGGCTTGGGGGCACGTGATACGCTCCGCTTGGAGATGGGCTTCTGCCTGTATGGAAACGACTTGGACGATACGACTTCTCCGATCGAGGCCGGTTTGGGCTGGATCACGAAGTTTGTCGAAGGGAAGAACTTCACGAACCGTGCCGGACTGGAACGGCAGAAGAAGGAAGGCGTTGCCCGTAAGTTGTGTGCCTTTGAATTGGTTGACAAAGGCATTCCGCGCCATGGCTATCCGGTCGTGGATGCCGGAGGTGATGCCATCGGCGTGGTTACTTCCGGAACGATGTCGCCGGTATTGAAGAAAGGCATCGGCATGGGATATGTCCGGACCGCTTATTCGAAAGTGGGTTCTGAAATTTATATCCGGGTACGCAACCGCGACCTGAAGGCCCGGGTGGTGAAAGCTCCTTTCCGCAAGTGAGCAATCCGTCCGCCAACAAGATACGAGGGATTTGCCTATGAAAAAGATCCGTTTTGGGGTAATCGGTACGAATTTCATCACCGACTGGGTCATCGCCGGGGCAAGACAAGACGATCGCTTCGAGTTGGCCGCGGTTTGTTCGCGAACTCAAGAACGGGCGAATGAATTTGCCGCCAGGCATGGTATTCCATATACGTTTACCTCGCCGGAGGAGATGGCGGCGAGCCCGTCGGTCGATGCCGTTTATATCGCGACCCCGAATTATCTGCACGCATCCCAAAGTATCTTGTGCATGAAGCATGGGAAACATGTGCTGTGCGAAAAGCCGATGGCTTCGAATGCCTGCGAAGTGAAGCGGATGATCGCTGCTTCCCGGCAATACGGCGTGACTTTGATGGAGGCCATGAAGCCGACCCTGACGCCCAACTTCCGCGTATTGCGCGAGGCGTTGCCGAAAGCGGGCGTGATACGGCGGTACTTTGCTTCCTATTGCCAGTATTCTTCCCGTTATGACAAGTTTAAGGAAGGAATCGTTTTGAATGCCTTCAATCCGGGGCTGTCGAACGGGGCCATGATGGATATCGGCGTTTATACGGTCTATCCGATGGTGGTCCTGTTCGGGCGGCCGAAGAAGATCAGCGCTTCGGGAGTCGTCCTTTCTACCGGGACCGACGGGCAAGGCGCCGTCAACTTCGACTATGAGGGCATGAATGCGACGGTCCTCTATTCGAAGATCGCCAATTCGTCTTTGCCTGCGGAGATAGAAGGGGAAGAGGGGAATATCATGCTGGACAAGATCAACCGGATCGGCCGGGTGACGTGGCAGGCCCGTCCGGCGGCTTTGTCGGGGAAAGGCGCGTTGATGCCGCCCGAAGATATTTCGGCGGTGACGGATAAGGACGAATATTATTATGAAGTGGCGGAGTTTATCGACATGGTGCAGGCAGGCAGGCGGGAATCGGAAATAAACAGCCACGAGAATTCCTTAATCACAATCGAGATTGCCGACGAAGTGCGCCGCCAGTTGGGTGTGGTTTTCCCGGCAGACCATGCCGCGACCGCCTGATCAGCGGCGTATCAATACCGTTATTCGCAGGGCCAGGTCGAAGAAGACCATCTTGGGATTGACATTTTGGGAGATGTGCAGTCCGGCTTTCTCCAGCTCGTCCATCAGGTCCATGACGTTGCGTTCGTTGACATACGGGGAGAACTTGACGGCGAAAGCGGCTTCTTCGCGGTTCATGTAGTTCAGCTCGGGTGCCCGGAAACGATAGACGAAGTTCTCGCGCACCAGCCGCTGGCAATAATCCAGGTAGTTCTTCTGTTTTTCCCTTCCTATCGAAGCCAGCACGTCGGCCTGTTCCTTCATCGCCTTGACGTTCCGCGCCCACGAATTCCGCATCACGGTTTTGAATTGCTCCAGGAAGAACCGGGATTCTTCATTGACACTGATGGCTTCGACGGCTTTCAGGTAGTTCCCGTTCGCCAGGTGCGAGACCTGGCGGGCATCTTCGGCCGACAAGCCGTAGCGGCTTTGCATGGCTTTCTCCAAATCCTCCGGCAGGATCCGCGGGACATTGATGCGCTGCGTCCGCGAAAGGATGGTCCCGAGAATCGAGTCCGGCTGTTCCGACACCATCAGGACGAGGGTGCGGGCGGGAGGCTCCTCGATGAGTTTCAAAAGTTTGTTGGCACAACTCACGTGCAGCTTTTCGGGAAGCCAGACCAGCAGGATCCGGTATTCCGCTTCGTAGATTTTCAGGCTTAACTTCCGGATGATTTCGTCGCTTTCCTTCGAATAGATCAAGGCCTGGGAGTTGCCCGCGTCCATGGCATCCAGCCATTGGTCGATGCCGAAGTATGTGTTTTCGTGCAGGAAAGCCCGCCATTCCTGCAGATAATCGTCGCATACTTCCTTTTTCTTCTCTTTTTTGGCGATGATCGGGAATACGAAGTGCAGGTCGGGATGAGCCGCTTCATCGTATTTCAGGCACGAAGGGCATTGCCCGCAGGCATCGGCATCGGTCCGCCGGGAACAATTCACATAGCGGGCGAAGGCCAGGGCCAGGGCAAAAGCCCCGCTTCCGCCCGGCTCGGCAAACAACTGGGCATGGGGCAACACTCCCGATTGCGCCGTCCGTATCAAGTGCCTCTTGATGTCCTCTTGCCCGATGATGTCTTTGAAATACATGCGTTTTGATTTTTATGGTTCCCTGTCGGAGCAGGCAAACAAAGGTATATCATTTTGCGGAGAATACCAAGT
>CAYRFT010000167.1:0-4719 GCA_964423585.1 uncultured Parabacteroides sp.
GGGCTGCAAAAGGGAGCGGCGGATGCCTGCCGCCTGCCTGCAATCAGGCGGGCATCGGCTTCAGCAGGCGTTTGAACTGTTCCGGCTTGTCGTTTAGGATCAGGGCATCCGGGAACTCCGTTTCTTGCAGCAGCGGATAGATGCGGTCGTATTGGGAGATGGCGAAGGAGATGTGGGCGTCGCTCGCCAGGACGACGGGCACCCCGTAGCGCTTGCAAAGCCGGAGGATTTCGAGGTTGTTGTCGTGCGCCTTGGCCTTGTGGCGCGCCGGGTTCAGCGAGCTGTTGTTGATTTCGAGGAGCGTGCCGGTCTCTTTGGCGGCTTGCACGACGGGCTCGAAGCGCAAATCGGCCGTGCCGTCGCCCGGATGGCTGATCATCTGCACATACGGATGGCGGATGGCGCCCAGCATGGCGGAGGTGTTCTGTTCGACGGTCCCGTTCCGGTAACACAGGGAATGGATGCCGGCGATGCGGATGTCGAGCTTTTTCCAATAGAATTCTTCCAGATCGACGTGCCCCTCGTAGTCGAGGATATTCAGTTCGGCGCCCAGCAGAAGCTCGACGCCGTACATGAGCCGGGGCACGACGTGCAGGTTCTGGAAGTAGATGGGGGCGCATGTGCCCGGGATGCCGGGCGCATGCTCCGTGATGCCCAACATCCGCAATCCTTTACCGGCGGCGGCCCGGGCCATTTCTTGCAGGCTGCTGTAGGCATGCCCGCTGGCTACCGTGTGCGTGTGGACATCCAAAAGTATCTGCTCGGGTCTCATGGCGGTCCGTCGTTTTATGGCTTGATGTTGGGCAGTTCCAGGCCGTAGCTTTTTTTCTTGTCTTCACGTTTCAGCAGCAGGGCGACGAGCAGGGCGACGATGCCGAAGCAGCAGAAGATGACCATCGGCAGGGTATAATCGTAGGCGGGCCCGCCGTCGGAGGTGTCGAGCTTGCAGTAGGTGTCCAATACCCAGCCTATCAACGCCGGGACGCCCATCAGCCCCCAGTTCTGCACCCAGAAGATCATGGCGTAGGCCGTCCCGAGCTGCTTCTCCGGGATGATTTTCGGGACGGAAGGCCACATCGCCGACGGAACCAAGGAGAAAGCGATGCCCAATATGATCATGACTAAGGTGGCAAACCACCATTCGTTCAGGACGGGGAGGGCGAACAGCAGATGCACGCCGATCAGCATGACCGCGCCGATGATCATGATGGTCGCGCCTTTCCCTTTCCGGTCATACAGGTTCCCGAAGAACGGCGTGAGGAACAACGTGCCCAGCGGCAGCAGGCTTGGGATGAATCCGGCAAGCTCCTGCCCCACGTGGTATTTGTTTACCATCAAGTCCGTCGCGTATTTGATGAAGGGGAAAACGGCCGAATAGAACAGGACGCACAGCAAGGCGATCAGCCAGAATCCTTTGTTCTTGACGATGAGGAACACGTCCGACATCCGGAACGGCTCTTCCTTTTCTTCCTCTTCCGCGCTCATCGAGGCTTCCAGCTTGCGGTCCATGACGATGTAAACCATGTACGAAATGGTGCCGATGCAGAGCATGACCAGGCAGAGCAGCACCGGGGCGGAAACGCTCTGGAAATGTTTGGCGAAAGGAACGGTGACGGCCATGGCCAGCATCGTCCCGATACGGGCGGTCGCCATTTCCAGCCCCATGGCCAACGCCAGTTCTTTCCCCTTGAACCATTTCACGATGACTTTGGATACGGTGATGCCGGCGATCTCCACGCCGACCCCGAAGATGGCATAGCCGAGGGATGCCAGGGCCACCTGCGCCTTCCATCCGAAGAGGGTCCCCCCGGCGCCGATGATGCCGGCGATGGCGGCATACTTGATGGCGCACCCGGCCAGCATCAGGAGGCAAGAGCCCATGCCGGTGAAGCGCACTCCCATCTTGTCGAGAATCATGCCCCCGAAGATCAACATCAGGAAGAACACGTTGAACCAGCCGTAGGCGCTGGTGAAGATGCCGAAGTCGGTACTGCTCCACGCCAGTTCTTCTTCGAGCATGGGTTTTAGCGGCGACATGACATCTGTCAGGAAATATCCGCAGAGCATGGTGAAAGCCACAATCGCCAGGGCGGTCCAGCGGGCCGCCTTCGAGTCACTTAGTTTTTTTTGAATCTGTTTTGTCATGATTATTACTGTTTTTGATTATTGGCAGTGGGTTGGAAAAGCGGATATGCGTCCGCCACGGTGAACGTGCTCCCTCCGATGAAGATCAGATCGTCGGCATGGGCTTCCTGCAAGGCTGAGCGGACTGCCGATTCGACCGTGGGATAGACATTCCCTTTCAGGCCGTGTCGCCGGGCGAGCGCCGCAAATTCTTCTGCCGGGAGCGCCCGGGCAATCGAGGCCTGCGTAAAATAATAAGCCGCGTCTTTCGGCATCAATGCCAGCACGCCGTTGATGTCTTTGTCGCTGACCATGCCTACGATCATCCGTAGCCGGCGGCATCGTTCGATCTGGCTGCCGAGCTGTCTGGAAAGGAATTCCCATCCGCCCGTGTTGTGGCCCGTGTCGCAAATGACACGGGGCGACGCATGCACGGTTTGCCAGCGGCCCATCAGTCCGGTCCGTTCCACCACGTGGGCAAAGGCCTCCTTGACGTGTCCCGCGGAGATTGGAATCCCTTCCGCTTTTAATACCGTCACGGCGGTCAGGACGGTTGCCGCATTCCGCGCCTGTACCAATCCGCCCAGTTCTCCGGCAAGGATGCCGAAGTCCTTCGTCGAATAATGCCATTTCGAATCTTCCCCTAAGCGGCAATCCGTCATCGGCTTTATTTCAGCCGAAGCATACAGCGGGGCTTTTTCGTGGGCCGCCTTGTCTTTGAATACTTGCATGACGCCGGGCTGCTCGACATCCCCGATGACGACCGGGACGCCGGGTTTGATGATGCCCGCCTTTTCCGCGGCGATGGCTTCCAAGGTATTCCCTAAAAACTGCGTATGATCCAGGCTGATGTTGGTAATCACGCTCAGGATTGGCGTGATGATGTTGGTGCTGTCGAGCCGTCCGCCCAAGCCTGCCTCAATCACGGCGAAATCGACATGCCGGTAGCGGAAATAATCGAAAGCCATGCCCGAAGTCAATTCAAAGAAGGAAGGCCGCAGCGGCTCGAATGCCGGGCGGTGCCGCTCGACAAACCGGGCCACATAGTCTTCGGATATCATTTCCCCGTTGACCCGGATGCGTTCCCTGAAATCGACCAGGTGGGGAGAGGTAAACAAACCGACCGTATGACCGGCTTCCTGCAGGATGGCCGCCAGCAGGTGGCTGGTTGACCCTTTGCCGTTGGTCCCTGCGATATGGATGGTCCGATATTCTTTGTGGGGATTGCCCAGATAATCATCCAACGCCTTGCTGGTCCCTAATCCCGGTTTATAGGCGGAAGCCCCGCTGTGCTGGAAGACCGGGATTCCGGCAAACAAGTAATCCAAAGTCTCTTTATACGTCATTCGTTTGGTATTTGTGAAAACAAAAGTAGCGAATTTAATTCATATCTTTGCTGCCAATTATAAAAAGGAGAAAGAGAAATGGAAAAACAACGGATTACGTATGTCCCTCAAGGGGGAGTTTGCTCGAAGATGATGATTGTGGATATCAATGAGGGAAAGATTGAGGATGCGCAAGTGATTGGCGGGTGCGACGGCAATCGCCAGGGCCTGTGCGCCTTGTTGAAAGGCATGCCGGTTGAAGAGGCCATCCGCCGGCTGGACGGCATCGACTGCCAAGGCCGGGGCACTTCTTGCCCGGACCAGATGGCCCAGGCCTTGAAGCAGGCACGCTGAGGCGGCGCGGCCTGCCTACTGCATGAACTGGGTGGCGTAGGCTTTCTTCAGATTCGGATAGTCTGCGAGGTATTTTTCCGTGACGTCTTCCTTCAGCACGTAGAGCGGGCTGTCGGGGTCGGTTGACGGGCTCCATTGGTCGGAATCGGTGGTGGCAATGGCCTCTCTGCCGGAAACGGACAGGGCATAATGGAATTTTTCTCCTGATTCCAGCTGGATGCTTAGCTGCTGATAGGTTTTCCCGTTCTCGTCGTATTCGGTTTCTTTCTGGAACGTGCCCCTCTTTGCCGGAGCCGCGGCGGACGGATAAATGATGACTTCCCCTTCCGTGCTGTCGGGCACCATATAGGAGAAGAAATATTCCCCGTCAAGGCCGACCGGCATGTTCTTGAGCATCCCTTCTTTCAGTTCCTTTTCTTCCTTTTGGGTGATTTCATCCCCCACCGCTTCCGCTCTCAGGCCGACCACGTGGAATGAACGCGAAGGATAGGCTACTATTATCTTTAGGTGGTAAGTGCGCGACTTGGCATCGCGTATGGAAATGGCGGCCTCGCCTTGGAACAACGGTTTGAAGGTAAGCATGGAGTTCCCTTCGATTACTTCCACCACCTCCTTGTTGCTGTTTTCAATGCTGAACGGCGTCTCTGCCCCGTAAATGTAGTATGATTCTCCTTCACTGAAAGGCGATAGCTGCAAAGTGAAATCGGGACCGATGGGCTGTTGGTTCTCGTCGGTTGGCGCTAACCGGATTGATTCGTCGTCGTCGCCGCAGGCGGACAGGCAGCCGCCGATTGCGAGCATGCACATCATAAGCCATTTCATTGTTTTCATAGATAATTTATTTAAATGAATAATGCTGCCAAAGATAAAATGTTTTCTTTGACATCATTTCGATTTAGATTATTTTAAGCTATGT
>CAYRFT010000168.1:0-4718 GCA_964423585.1 uncultured Parabacteroides sp.
CTGTTCAGTTAATCTATGTCAAATCAAGGGCAAATGATGATAAAATCACTAATTTTGTAAATCGGAACACCCGAAGCAGGCGGATAAATGGGTTCTGCCGCCTGTCGAGGGCAACATAAAAGGAATTGACAGGACCCGCCAAAAAAAATTAAAGAGTATGGTAAACTTTTCATTGGAAGGAAAGATTGCACTGGTAACAGGTGCTTCTTATGGTATTGGTTTTGCGATTGCAACGGGCTTTGCCCAGGCTGGCGCAACAATCGTGTTCAATGACATCAAGCAGGAACTGGTTGACAAAGGCGTGGCCGCTTACAAAGAACGGGGCATCAATGCGCATGGGTATGTGTGTGACGTGACAAACGAAGAGGCCGTCAGCGCTTTTATCGCACAAGTGGAGAAGGAAGTTGGCACGATTGACATACTGGTCAATAATGCAGGCATCATCAAACGAATCCCGATGTGCGAGATGTCGGCGGCTCAGTTCCGCCAGGTGATCGACGTGGACTTGAATGCTCCTTTTATCGTTTCAAAGACGGTTATTCCGGGAATGATCAAGAAAGGACATGGGAAAATCATCAACATTTGCTCGATGATGAGCGAGCTGGGGCGTGAGACGGTTTCCGCTTATGCGGCAGCCAAAGGAGGCCTCAAGATGCTTACCCGCAATATTGCTTCCGAATACGGGGAATACAACATCCAATGCAATGGCATTGGCCCGGGTTACATCGCGACTCCGCAGACGGCCCCGCTTCGGGAAAAGCAGCCGGATGGCACTCCTCATCCTTTTGATTCGTTCATTATCGCCAAAACACCGGCAGCCCGCTGGGGAACCCCGGAAGACCTGATGGGACCGGCTATTTTCCTGGCATCGGATGCTTCTGACTTCGTGAACGGGCATGTATTGTATGTAGATGGAGGCATTTTGGCTTATATTGGCAAACAGCCCAAATAAGCAAGATGCCTTTTTGTTGATATGCGGACGAAGGAAGCGTTTTTAATCTGCACCGCTGTCGTGTTTTTGGCTGCAGGATGCGCCAAGACGGACGACCGGCAGGTCATAACGATAAAGAATCATTTGGATCTGCCTCGAACGGAAGAACTCGTGGAAATCCCGTTGAAGGAATTCCACGGTTCTGCGTTTGCAGAAGACAAAGCATGGGTGGTACTTGATTCGGAAAGGAATCAAGTACCTTACCAAATCACGTATGACAGTTTGTTGATATTCCCTGTCCACATGGCAGCAAACGGCTCAGCGGAATATACCGTCGAAAGAGGCGTTCCCGCTCCGGCGGACACGGTTTGCCGCGGGCGGTGTTATCCGGAACGGCTGGATGACATGGCTTGGGAGAATGACAAAGCCGCTTATCGGGCTTACGGGCCTGCGTTGCAACGCGGCGGAGAACGGAGCTTCGGTTATGATATTCTGACAAAAAGCGTTTCTTACCCGGTTTTGGAAGAACGGTATCGGAAAGAATTGGATCCGCTGGCAAGAAAACAAATGGAGGAACTGCGGAAATCAGGCAAGCATCAAGAGGCTGACAGCATCGGAAGGGCTGTTTCTTATCATGTCGATCATGGAGACGGCATGGATTGTTACAGTGTCGGGCCGACTTTGGGCGGCGGGGCATCGGCCTTTCTTGTTGACTCTTCCCTTGTATATCCGTATTGTTACAAGGAATATCAGATATTGGACAATGGCCCTTTGCGTTTTACGGTCCGCCTGGAATTCAATCCGCTAACAGTGGCTTCCGATTCCGGCGTCATTGAAACGCGGCTGATTTCCTTGGACAAAGGTTCTTATTTGAATAAGACGGTTCTTTCCTATCAGCACTTGTCGGAAACGCGCCCGTTGGCTACCGGAATCGTTGTCCATCCGCAAAACCCGGATGGCGCATGGACAGGAAAAGACCGGGCCGTGATTGCCTATGCTGATTCTACGGATCGGAGCGATGCAGGGAATGGCATCATTCACGTGGGTGCTTTGTTGACAAAGGCTCCTTTATGGAAAGGTGTCCGCTGGTTTGACGGAAAGGAAAAGCAGTTCTCTCCGGGTGCTTTGGGGCACGTGATGATGATTTCTGCCTATGACCCGGATGAATCGTTCGTTTATTATTGGGGTAGTTCGTGGAGTAAAAGCGGTTTTCAAACGCAAGAGGAATGGGTGAACTACCTGGAAGATTATGACAAATGTCTTTCTTCTCCTTTGGAGATAAGCATAAAATGAAATGGAACAGGTTTTTGGTTATATCATTGGATTAGGTGCGGCCGTAATGATGCCCATCATTTTTACAGTCCTCGGGCTTTGCATAGGAATCAAACCGGGGAAAGCGTTGAAGAGCGGCCTGCTGGTAGGTGTCGGTTTTGTCGGCCTGTCGGTGGTTACCGCTTTGTTGACGGATAGCCTGGGCGAACCATTGAAAAAGGTAACGGAAATCTATGGATTAAGCTTGGGGATCTTCGACATGGGATGGCCTGCAGCGGCTTCGGTGGCCTATAACACTTCGGTCGGTGCTTTCATTATTCCGGTTTGCTTGTTCGTGAATGTCATCATGTTGTTGACCCGGACAACCAAGACGGTCAATATAGATTTGTGGAATTACTGGCATTTTGCCTTTATCGGGGCTGTGGTGTATTTTGCATCCGGCAGTATCGGATGGGGGTTCTTTGCCGCGATAATATGCTATGTCATAACGTTGGTAATGGCTGATCTGACAAGCAAGGGCTTCCAGCGTTATTATGACAAGATGGAAGGGATTTCCATTCCGCAGCCTTTCTGCCAGGGCTTTGTCCCTTTTGCCGTTGCCATCAATAAGGGTTTGGATGCCATTCCCGGCTTCGACAAGTTGAACATTGATGCCGAGGGCATGAAGAGAAAGTTCGGCATCATGGGTGAACCTCTGTTCTTGGGTGTCATTGTCGGTTGCGGGATCGGGATTTTGTCTTGTGAGAACTGGGAACAAATAGTCGGCAAGATTCCTTTCATCTTGGGACTGGGCATAAAGATGGGAGCCGTGATGGAGCTGATTCCCCGGATCACGTCTTTGTTCATCGAAGGGTTGCGGCCGATATCCGATGCCACGCGCGAAATGATTGCCCGGAAGTTCAAGAACAGCGCGGAATTGAACATCGGCATGAGTCCGGCTTTGGTGATCGGCCATCCGACGACGTTGGTCGTTTCCCTGCTTCTGATACCGACTATTCTGTTCTTGTCGGTGATTCTTCCCGAAAACCAGTTCCTCCCTTTGGCTTCACTGGCCGGGATGTTTTATCTTTTCCCGCTTGTCCTTCCCATCACGAAAGGGAATGTGCTGAAGACATTCATCATCGGGTTGGTGGCATTGACCGTAGGTCTTTATTTTGTGACGGATCTGGCTCCTCATTTTACACAGGCGGCTACCGACGTGTATGCGAGGACCGGTGATTCGGCGGTGAAGATTCCGGAAGGGTTCCAGGGCGGGGCGCTCGACTTTGCCTCGGGCCTGTTCTCGTGGGTGATATTCCGTTTGGTTTATAACCTCCAGATTGTCGGGGCTGTGGTCCTCGGCCTTTTTACTTTGGCTTTGGCTCTCTATAACCGCAAGCGCATTGTCCGGGAGAGCAAGGACAAGGCAGTTGTTCAAAATAATACTAAATAAATATAAGGATGGGTATGAAAAAGAAAGTTTTAGCAATGATGGTCGGCATGACGGCCGCATTGGCTGCCAACGCGCAAGTGAGTTACCGGATGCAAACGGCTTGTCATCCGGAAGACGTGAAGACTTACGACACGGAACGGCTCCGCGAACGGTTTGTGATGGAAAAGGTCATGGATGAAGATGCCATTCAACTGACCTATTCGATGTACGACCGCCTGATTTTCGGCGGTGCCATGCCGGTGCATAAGGAGCTGGTCCTGGAAACCATTGACCCGCTGAAGGCTCCCTATTTCTTATTCTCCAGGGAATTAGGGGTGATCAATATCGGCGGTGACGGCATCGTCACGGTTGACGGCGAAGAATATGCCTTGAAGTTCAAAGAGGCTTTGTATGTAGGGCGCGGGAAACAGAAGGTGACATTCAAGAGCGCGGATCCTTCGAACCCCGCCAAGTTTTACCTGAACTCCGCTCTGGCCCACAAGGAATACAAAACCCAATGGATTACCATTGACGGCAGGAACGGCTCGCTAAAGGCGAACAGCATGGCGGCGGGGAAAATGGAAGACAGCAACGACCGGGTGATCAACCAGCTGATCGTGAAGAACGTCTTGGAAGAAGGGCCTTGCCAGCTGCAGATGGGACTGACGGAGTTGAAGCCGGGCAGCGTGTGGAACACCATGCCGGCCCATACGCACAGCCGCCGCGTCGAGGCCTATTTCTATTTCAATGTGCCCGAAGGGAACATGATTTGCCACCTGATGGGCGAACCCCGGCAGGAACGTCTGCTGTGGCTGGCCAACGAACAGGCCGTCATGTCTCCGGAATGGTCCATCCATGCGGCGGCAGGAACCTCCAATTACATGTTTATCTGGGGTATGGCCGGCGAGAATCTGGACTATAACGACATGGATAAGATCCCATACGTGGAAATGCGCTGATTCCTGCCAGGGAATCGGGTTGTCGCCTATCGGAGCAACGACCAATCGAGTAGGAGGAAAACGGAAGTTTTCTTCCTACTTTCGTTTTCCGGCCTCCCTCACCACCGCGCATAGGGCGGTTCCCCCGACCTTTCGGCAAATTTTT
>CAYRFT010000169.1:0-4699 GCA_964423585.1 uncultured Parabacteroides sp.
CGGACGCCTTGTTTTCAGAGGGAGAAGTGGAAAAAATGTTTCCCGTCCTTGTAGTAATAACGTATGGTGAAAGCGTACAGGCGGCAAATCGTGTTGACGATGGCCAGACCCAGCCCGGTGGACTGTTCTTTCTTCTTGCCCTGGTAGAAACGGGCAAAGATTTGCTTCTCGTCCAAGGCGCCGCCCTCGGCGGTGTTGGCGACGACCAAGCCGCGGGCCGAAATCCGTATGTGGATCTGCCCGCCGTCCGTGTTATGGACGAAGGCGTTCTTCAGCAGGTTGGCCACAAGGACGGAAGCCAGCGATTCATTCATGAGGGCCTCGCAGGGAGCGTCTTCTTCCACCGTCACGCGGATATGCTTGTAGTCGAATACCTCCTTGAAGTCGTCCAGGTATTTGTGCACCAGCCTGCCGAGCCGGATCGCCGAGCTCTCCGGGAACTGCCCGTTCTCAATCTTCGAGATCAGCAGCAGCGACCTGTTCAGTTTCGAGATATGTTCGAGCGTCCGGTAGATTTTGCCCAATTCTTCCAGGTGCCTTTCCTGCAAGGAGTCGTCGTCCATCAACATTTCGATCCGGTTCCGGCAGATCGCCAGCGGCGTCTGTATCTCGTGCGAGGCGTTCCCGATGAACTGCTTCTGCTGCTCATAAATGGCTTCGTTATGGGAGGCGCTGCGCAACAGGGCCTCGTTCAGTTTGCGGAACTCCGTCACGTCCGTCGGGTTGTCGAGCGGGCGGTTCGCCTTCCCCAGCGTGTAAGAATCCAGCCAGTTCAGCAGCTTGTACAGGGGTTTCATGTTCTGCCGGTAGGCCAGGACATTGACCAGCAATATGGCCAGCAGCAAAACGCCATAAAGGAACAGAATCCAAAACCAGATGGCCGAAATCAAATCCGCTTTCTCGATGGAAGGCGTCGATACGGTCAGCTGGTAATACCTGTCGTCGCGGTCCTGGAAGATCGATGTCAGGACCCGGGCCGGCTCCGTCTCTTTCTTCTCCGTTATATAGACCATCGCGTCGGCATAGAGGATATGGGGATGGGAAGCCGCATAGGAAGAATCGACCTCCTGGAGGAAGTATTGGTTGTTGGACCCGTTGTCGTGGGAGGGCAGCCTTTCTCCCGCCAGATGCCGGGTGATGATCACTTCCGAATAGTCTTCGAGCGCGTCGTCCACCTCGTCATTGACTTCATCCATCAGGGCGTAGTAAAACAAACCCGCCCAAAGGGCCAGGATCACGATCAGGGCGACGGACAAACGGCTTATGACGCGATAGAATAGTTTCATGACCCGCCGTCCGCATTTAATTTGTAGCCGATGCCATACACGGCTTTGATTTCCGGATGGGCCCCGGCCTCTTTCAGCTTCTTCCGGAGGTTCTTTATCTGCGCGTAGATGAAGTCGAAGTTGTCAACCTGGTCGATATGGTCGCCCCAGACCGATTCTGCCAACGTCTGCTTGTTGATCAGCCTGTTCGGGCGGTTGATGAAGTAAAGGAGTATGTCGTATTCCTTCCGGCTCAAATTGACCGGCTGTTGATTCACCTTCACTTCAAACGTGTCCGGGTTGACTTCAATGTTGTCCAAGGCGATCAGCTTTTCCCCCCGGTGGTTGTTCCTGCGTATCACGCTCTTGATCCGCGCGTTCAGTTCGGCCAGGTGGAAAGGCTTGGCCAAGTAATCGTCGGCCCCCAAGTCCAGGCCCGCCACCTTGTCTTCCAAGGAATCCTTGGCGGAGATGATGATGACGTTCTCCTTCCGCCTGTCCCTCTTCAGCGATTCCAGTATGAGCAAGCCGCTACCTCCGGGGAGCATGATGTCCAGCAGGATGCAGTCGTAGTCGTAATCATCCAATTTCAGCAAGGCGGCCCGGTAATTGCCGGCGGTCTCGACAACATACCGTTCCTTTTCCAGGGACTTCTTGAGGATCTCCTGCAACGACGGGTCGTCTTCTATGATCAGTATCTTCATGCCGCCATCTTCAAGTCGTCAACGATTCTTGGCCATCCTTGCCAAAGAATGACATCCTTATTTCTTTCGCTTCGTTGAATCTCCGCAACAGTTCCAAAGCGTATTCGCCGGCCTCCCGCAACCCGTCTTTCCCGGAATATCCGTTGATGATCATGAGCAGGGACGTTGTTTCCAAGCTGATCTTGGTCCGTTCTTCGTCGCTGGTGGGAGTCCCGATGCCCCCGGCGGCGTCCCGGTACACGGGCAGCCCGGCGATGTTGAGCATTCCCCTGCCGATCCCGTGGTAGGCCTCGCCTTCCCGTCCGACACCGAGGACGAGCCCGCTCCCTTGTATCTTGTCTTCGTCGAATCCCCCGATGGAATACCCGCTGCGGATCGAAACCAAGTTGATTATGTCCACCAGCGTGTCGATCTGGTACAATGGCAGGTTTCGGAGGATGCGCCGGAGGAGGGACTCGGCCGACGGGCGGTACCGGTTCGGGTCTTTCCCCAATTTCTTGTAGGCTTGCCGCGTCGCCCGTATGGGAAGCCATTTGTTTATTTCGTCGAGCCTCGCGTGTTCCCTGACAAAGGCCTCTTCCCGGCGTATGATTTCCCAAAGAGCCGGGTCGGCGGGCGTGTTCTTCACCCGGCAGGAGACGGCAAGCACGCACAAGTCCGGGCAGGCGGCTCGTATTTCGTCAGATAGGGATATTTGTTTCATGGGATGGCTGTCTGTTTGCAGGATGAGGCGCGGTGCCGCGCCGCTCCACGTTCATTTCCCGTCGTCAAGGTCTTCATATTCCACAAAATCCCCTTCGTCGTCCTCGTCAAAGCGGAGCGCGCCGACATCGATATTCTTGTGGACGATCTTCTCCGCCTCGTGGAAAGTCTCCTTGTTCAATTCGTCCCAAAGCAGGTCCTTCAGCTCCGTCAGCCCGAACTGCGCGACGGACGATATGAAGACGTGCGGGACGCCCTCGGGCAAATCCTTCTCCATCTCCCCCATCAGCCCTTCGTCCAGCATGTCGCACTTCGTGACAGCCAGCACGCGGTTCTTGCCCGCCAGGTCGGGGTTGTATTTCACCAGTTCGTTGTGGAGGATCCCGTATTCTTTCCGGATGTCGGCACTGTCTGCCGGAATGGTGAACAATAACAGGGAATTGCGTTCGATATGGCGCAGGAAACGGAGCCCGAGCCCCCTGCCTTCGCTTGCCCCTTCGATGATTCCCGGGATGTCGGCCATGACGAAGGAGTGGTTGTCGCGGCAACTGACGATCCCCAGGTTCGGTTCAAGGGTAGTGAACGGGTAGTTGGCTATTTTCGGCTTGGCGGCCGACAAGACAGACAACAAAGTCGATTTGCCCGCGTTGGGGAAACCGACAAGGCCCACGTCGGCCAGCAATTTCAACTGCAAGATGACGAACCGTTCCTGCGCCGGCTCGCCGGGCTGCGCGTAGCGGGGGGCCTGGTTGGTCGCCGAGCGGAAGTTCCAGTTGCCCAGCCCTCCCCTGCCCCCTTTCAGGAGCATGATTTTCTGGCCGTCATCCGTCACGTCGCAGATGAACTCCCCGGTCTCCGCGTCATAGACGACCGTCCCGCAGGGGACCTCGATGATTTTGTCTTGCCCGTCTTTCCCGAAGCTGCGCTTGGAGCTCCCGTTCTCGCCGTCGGTAGCCATGGCGTGGCGTTCGTACTTCAAATGGAGCAAAGTCCAGTAATTCCGGTTTCCTTGCAGGTAAACATGGCCTCCCCTTCCCCCGTTGCCCCCGTCGGGGCCTCCTTTCGGGACATATTTGGCACGGCGGAAATGGGAAGACCCCCGTCCGCCCTTGCCGGAGCGGCAATAGATCTTCACATAATCTACAAAGTTGGATTCAGCCATGGCTTTCCGATTTTAATTGCGGCGGACAAGCCGGCGGCCCGCGAAAAACGGGTTGCCGTCCTGCCCCTGCCGCCCTGTTACCCCTCCAGCGCGTCGATGGCCTCCTTGATGCGCCCGAAGATCTCCTCGATGGAACCCATGCCCTTTATCGCCACACGCTTCCCCTCCTTCACGTAGAAGTCGGCCAGGGGGGCTGTCTGCTCATGGTACACCTCCAGCCGGGATTTGATGGTCTCGAGGTTGTCATCCGAGCGGCCTGAGACCTTGCCGCGCTCAAGCAGGCGCTTCACCAGCTCGTCTTCATCGACTTGCAAGTCCAGCATGACGGACACATCCGTGCCGCGTTCGTTCAACATCCTCTTCAACGCCTCCGCCTGCGGGATGGTGCGCGGAAAGCCGTCGAAGATGACCCCTTTCGAGCCGGCCTTGCCGTCCAGCACCTTTGCCAGCATGTCCACGATCAATCCGTCAGGGACCAACCGGCCTTTTTCGATGTAATCCTTGGCGATTTTGCCCAGTTCCGTCTCGTTTTTCATTTCAGAGCGCAAGACATCGCCCGTCGAGACGTGATCCAAGCCGTATTCCTTGATGATCCGCTCGCTTTGTGTCCCTTTGCCTGAGCCGGGAGCACCGAAAATAACTACATTCAACATATAATAATTCGTTTTTTGCCCGGCGGCGGGAATCCGGACCGTTTCTTCTCCCCGCGTCGCCGGAAATGATACATGGTTATGATTGGCAAAGATACGATAATTGTCGGAAAAAACTCCTATCCTCGTGTTTTCGCAGGCCGTTTTGTTGAAAAAGCACGCATTCCGCCCGTTTTCCGCCGAAAAAGCCGTGTCCCTTGCCTCCGTCCCCCTTCC
>CAYRFT010000170.1:0-4675 GCA_964423585.1 uncultured Parabacteroides sp.
AAAACAGAGCCTCCATTTTCAAGGTGGAGGCTCTGCCAATGACTTGTCTGACCGCACGTGCCGTCATCCTTGTCTCTTCTTCCAAAGGGCGTTCATTTCTTCCAACGTCTTGCCTTTGGTTTCCGGCACGCAACGCCAGACAAACAGGGCGGCAATGACACAGACGATTCCATAAAGGCTGTAGGCGAACATCGGACTGAAATCATACAATGCCGGGAACGTGGAAGATACCAGGTAATTGAAGACCCACTGGAAGGCAACGGCAATGGCCACCGCCTGGCCGCGGATGGTGTTCGGGAAGATCTCGGCAATCAATACCCAGCAGATCGGCCCCCATGACATCATGAAGAAAGCGGCATAGACGATGATCGACAAGACCGGGATGATTCCTTTGATGCCCCAGTTGTCGCAGACGGCAACCATAAAGGCCCCGAATGCCATGCCGATGGAACCGATGATCAGCAACGGCTTGCGCCCGAAACGATCGACCGTCGCGATGGCCACCACGGTAAAGAGGATATTCACGATTCCCATGATGACGGTTTGCATCATGCCGCCGCCTTCGGCCCCGGCGCTTTCAAAGATGCGCGGCGCGTAGTAAAGGACGGCATTGATGCCAATGGCCTGCTGGAAGACGGAAAGCATGATGCCGATGAAGATGACGGCAAATCCGTAGGTAAACAGCTTTTCGGTCTTTTCGGTCGCCGTAGCCTTGATTTCGGCCAAGATTTCCCTCGCTTTGCTTGCCCCGTTGATTTTCTCCAAGATGGAAAGTGCCGCCTGGGGTTGCCCGATCATGACTAAATAACGTGGCGTCTTCGGGACGGTGAAAAGCAACAGGCCGAAAGTGGCTGCCGGGATGGCTTCCGAGCCGAACATGTAGCGCCAGCCTTTCTGGACGGTCCACATGTCCGATTCCGGACTTAGCGAATAGAGGCCTGTGGCCGCATCCTTCAAGACGTGCGGATTGGTATGGTCTCCCAAAATCAGGTAATTGACGAAGTAAACGACCAGCATGCCGAAGATGATGGCGAACTGGTTGCAAGAGACGAGAGTTCCCCGTATTTCAGAAGGTGCAATCTCTGCAATGTACATCGGGCAAATGGCTGATGCCAATCCGACACCGATGCCGCCGAGGATGCGATAGAGATTGAAGGTTAACAACAAATTCATGTTGGCTTTCCCATATTCCAGGAACAGGAATTCCGGATGATAGGAGCCTAATGCCGAGAGAAAGAAAAGGACAGCCGCCAGGCGCAGCGAATTGCGGCGTCCCAGCAGGGAAGCGAAATAACCCGATATGGCCCCTCCGATCACGCACCCGATCAAAGCGCTCGACGAGGTAATGCCGTGCATGACTTTGTCGTAGTGGAAGTCGGCGGCAGTCAGGAAGAATCCTTCCAGTCCTTTTTCCGCTCCGGATATGACAGCCGTATCATATCCAAACAACAGGCCGCCGATGACGGCGACCATTGTTATGGAATATAGGTACAACTTGTTTCCTTCTGTTGCTGAACGTGCGGCCATTAGCAATACATGTTGACGATTGCTTCATACAATTCTTGCTTGCCGCTGGTTTGCTTCGGCTCGCCTTGGGTCTTGGCGTATGCGACCAGTTCTTCCAAGGTCATCTTGCCTTCTTCGAATTCTTTGCCTTTTCCGGCATCGAATGAAGCATAGCGGTCTGCCAACATTTGTTTGTATGGAGATTCTTCCAACAGGCGAGCCGCGCTTTCCAAGGCACGTGCCATGACATCCATGCCGGCGATGTGGGCGATGAAGATGTCTTCCAGGTCGGTTGAGTTGCGGCGGGTCTTGGCATCGAAGTTCGTTCCGCCGTTGCCTAAGCCGCCGTTGCGGATGATATGGATCATGGCCTGTACCAGCTCGAAGTTGTCAATCGGGAATTGGTCCGTATCCCAGCCATTCTGGTAGTCGCCCCGGTTGGCATCGATCGAGCCTAACATGCCGTTATCGACGGCCACTGCCAGTTCGTGCTCGAATGTATGGCCGGCCAATGTGGCGTGGTTTACTTCGATATTGACCTTGAAGTCTTTATCCAAGCCGTGTGCCTTCAAGAAGCCGATGACGGTTTCCGTATCGACATCGTACTGATGCTTTGTCGGTTCCATCGGCTTCGGTTCAACCAGGAATGTCCCGGTGAAGCCTTTTGCGCGAGCGTAATCGCGGGCCATGCCCAGCACCCGTGCCAGATGTTCCTTTTCGCGCTTCTGGTCTGTGTTCAGCAAAGACATGTAGCCTTCGCGGCCGCCCCAGAACACATAATTCGTCCCGCCCAATTCGATGGTGGCATCGATGGCATTTTTGATTTGGACGGCAGCACGGGCAACGACATTGAAGTCCGGATTAGTGGCAGCCCCATTCATGTACCGGGCATGTCCGAATACGTTGGCGGTGCCCCACAACAGTTTGATGCCTGTTTCGGCCTGTTTCCGTTTGGCGTATGCTACGATTTCCTTCAGGTTGGCTTCGTATTCTTCAATCGTATCCGCTTCGTCGCACAAGTCCACGTCGTGGAAGCAATAATATTCGATTCCCATCTTCTGCATGAATTCGAATCCTGCGTCCATCTTTTCTTTGGCAGCCTGCAATTTGTCGGGATTGCCTTTCCAGGGGAACCGTTTGGTCCCGCCGCCGAACTGGTCGCCTCCCTCGGCGCACAAGGTATGCCACCAAGCCATCGAGAATTTCAACCAGTCTTTCATCTTCTTGCCCATGATCACTTTTTCGGCATCGTAATACCGGAATGCCATCGGGTTCTTACTTTCTTTTCCTTCAAATCTGATTTTCCCTATGCCAGGAAAATATTCTTTTGCTTCCATAGTTTATAAAATGTTTTATGTTTGTTATTTAATGATTTTGTTTTGCTTTTGCCGCCCGGATTATTTTATCCGGCGTTCCAGTTCCTGTTTCCAGCTTTCGTATGCTGCCTGATATTGTCCGGCTTTCGAGGCATCCGGCTCGATGACGGCAATCCGTTCCAGGTTCGAGAAGGCTTCCTCCGTGTTCCGGTAGATTCCGGCACCTATGCCGCCTCCGCGGGCAGCACCGGCAGCGCCGTCGGTGTCGTACAGTTCGATGGTCGCGCCCGTTACCCCGGCCAATGTATCCCGGAAGATCGGGCTCAGGAACATGTTCGCATGTCCGGCATGGATTTTCTTGACCGGTATGCCCATGCCTTCCATGATGTCGATGCCGTATTTGAACGAAAAGACAATGCCTTCCTGGGCGGCGCGTATCAGATGGCGGCGGTCGTGCCGGTTAAAGTTGACGTTCAGCAACGAACATCCCGTTTCCTTGTTTTCGAGCATGCGCTCGGAACCATTGCCGAAAGGAAGGACACATATACCTTCACTGCCGATGGCCACTTGCGAAGCCAGTTCGTTCATGGCGGAATAAGAAAGCCCGTCGGCACCCACCATCTTGCGAATCCATGAATTCAGGATGCCCGTCCCGTTGATGCAGAGCAATACTCCGAGGCGCGGGTTCTCGGCCGCATGGTTGACGTGGGCGAAAGTATTCACGCGCGATTTCGGGTCGTAGTTGATTTGCCCGTTGACCCCATAGACGACGCCGGACGTTCCTGCCGTGGATGCAATTTCTCCCGGATTGAACACGTTTAATGACAAGGCATTGTTCGGCTGGTCGCCTGCCCGGTAGGTGATCGGGATGCCCGCTTTCAATCCCAATTCGGCCGCCGCTTCGCGGGAAACCTCGCCTTGCAGTCCAAAGGTCGGCTTGATGTCGGCTATTAAGGAAGCGTCGATGCCGTAGTAATTTAGTAATTCACCGGCCAAGGCGTTCTGCCGGAAATCCCAGAACATGCCTTCCGACAAGCCGGAAACCGTCGTGCAGATATCCCCGCTTAGCCGCATGGCGATGTAGTCTCCGGGCAACATGACTTTGCATATCCGCCCGAACACATCCGGCTCGTTTTGTTTTACCCATGCCAGTTTGGAGGCGGTGAAATTCCCCGGCGAGTTGAGCAAGTGCGGGAGGCAGTAGTTTTCTCCCAAGTCGTTGAAGGCTTTCTGCCCGATTTCGACGGCGCGGGAGTCGCACCAGATGATGGACGGGCGCAAGACCTGCCTGTGCTTGTCCACGCATACCAGCCCGTGCATCTGGTAGGAAATGCCGATGGAACGGATGTCTGCCGGTGCCGCTTCCGATTCTCCCATGACGGCGGCGGTGGCCAGCTTCAGATATTCCCACCAACTGTCCGGATCCTGTTCCGCCCAGCCGGCGCGGACCGCCATGATCTTTGCTTCCGCCTTGGGATAGAACGCCGAGGCGACGCATTTCCCTGTCCCGGCGTTTATCAGGCTCGCCTTGACCGACGAGCTGCCAATATCATATCCTAATAAATACATCACATTATATTATTTAAGTTATTCGGATTTTTTCTGGTTGATTTTCCTGGCATCTTCCATCCATTTTTTTTCATTCGCAAAAGTAATAGATATGTTTCCAGATTGTACTTGGTACAAACATGTTGTTTAACACACTCGGCGCAAATAAATATGTGCGGATTGAACTTATATCAGGCAGTTCCGGCATGGTTTCGTTATAAGCGTCATGCGTGGAACGTGGTTTTTCCGGCGGAAGAGGCAAGGATGCGGCGGAAAACCCAGTTTCCGATGCTCTTTCTGGAAAA
>CAYRFT010000171.1:0-4659 GCA_964423585.1 uncultured Parabacteroides sp.
AAGGAAGGCTTATTTCATCCTTGCATCCGCACCCCACATCAGCTTCTCCCGAAGCGTCTCGTAGAAAGTATGGTTGTACCGTTTGATTACTTTGGCCGTATAATCCGCTTTACTGACCGTCAGTTGGATTCCTGCCGGGAATATTTCGGATCTTCCGTCCAGCGAGATGAGGAAAGTCCGGTTGCGGCTTTCCACGCCCAAAGTAATCTCGAAGTCATTGGGAATGACCAATGGGCGTACATTCAGGGAATGAGGGGCTACCGGACTTAGCACGATGCTGTCGTCTTGCGGCAAGATGATCGGTCCGTTTACGCTCATTGAATAAGCCGTAGAGCCGGTAGGCGTTGCAATGACCAGCCCGTCGGCTTGATAAGAAGTCAGATATTCTCCGTTCAGGGATGTATGAATGGTAATCATGGAAGAAGTGTCGCGTTTTAATACGGCGACCTCGTTTAGCGCATAATTATAACCTTTGTAAGCGCGGTTTTCTGTTTTCAACCGGAGCAGAATCCGATCTTCCACTTTGTAGCAATGCTTGAAAAGTTCTTCGAGCGTGTCTTCTACGTCCGTGCCGCCCACATCGGCCAAGAAGCCTAATCGGCCTGTATTGATGCCTAAAATGGGAATATTCTGGCGGTTGACCCTGGCCGCTGTTCGAAGGAAAGTGCCGTCTCCTCCGAGGCTGATGGCAACATCAAGGCTAAAAACATCACCCGTAATAAGCCCGTTGATAGGAGGTTCAAACCCGAATGCCTCCAGCAGATAGTCGTGGAAAAGCGAATCCACATGAATCTCTGCCCCCAAAGAATCCAGTTTGCCGAATATCCGTCGGATGATGCTTTGCTTTTCCTGCCGGCATTGGCTGCCGAAAATCCCTACTTTCATATATTCATGTAATGTATTAATTGGTTCGTTTGCTGTTGGAATATTTCATCCAAGCAGGCCATTTCTTATGAAGTGCCGCAAGGCTGCATGGTTGAAACGCTCGAAACTCCGGGCAACAGCCGATGTGCCTCCGAAGAATATGGGGCTCGTATGAGAAAGAAGTTTCCCCGGAAAAGTTTCCTTTGTTATGAAATCTTTTACCGACATTTGCCTGCTTATTTTCTAAATACTGCTAATTTTGCGAATTACTAAGCGCAAAAGTAATCAAAGAAAAAGATTTAATGATATACGATGACAAAATTAAGTGTGAACATTAATAAGGTGGCAACAATCCGTAATGCCAGAGGGGGCAATATGCCGGATGTATTGAAGTTCGCCCAGGATGCGGAAGCGTTCGGGGCGGAAGGCATAACGGTTCATCCGCGCCCGGATGAACGTCATATTCGCTACAGTGATGTGTACGGTTTGAAGCCGTTGATCAAGGCGGAGTTCAATATCGAAGGTTACCCGAGTGACAAGTTCGTTGATTTGATATTAAAAGTAAAACCTACCCAGGTTACTTTGGTGCCGGATGCCCCTGATGCCATTACGTCGGATGCCGGTTGGGATGTCAAAGCGAATCATGCTTTCCTGCAGGATTTGGTGGAACGGTTTACCAACCATGGCATTCGGACTTCCCTGTTTGTTGGTACGGAGCTGGAAAATATAGAATGGGCGGCCAAGACGGGAACCGACCGCATCGAACTTTATACGGAACCTTATGCGTCCCTGTATCCGGAAGACCGTGATGCTGCCGTCGCTCCTTTCGTGGAAGCGGCCCGTTTCGCCAAGAATTTAGGGTTGGGAGTCAATGCCGGACATGACTTGAGCCGGGAGAATTTGGCTTTCTTCAGCAGGAATATTCCTTTTTTGGAAGAAGTATCTATCGGTCACGCTCTCATTTGCGATGCTTTGTACTTGGGATTGGAAGAAACGATCAAACAATATAAAGCTTGTTTGGAACAATAAGAATATTAATAAAAACCTATTTGAACGATGAGTCTATTTCTTTTATTGCAGTCAGCCGCACAGGTTGCTGATCAGATGCCTGACCTGACACAGGTGGCAGAGACAACAGTCCCGACGGAAGCACAGATAAACATCATTGATCTGGCTTTCAAAGGAGGATGGATTATGGTAGTGTTGCTGTTATTGTCGTTGTTGGCCATTTATATCTTTATCCAGCGTTTTATGGTTATCAAACGGGCCGGCAAGGAAGATGAGGATTTCATGAACCGCATCAAGGATTATATACACGAAGGCAAGGTGGAATCGGCCTTGAACTTGTGCCGTTCGACCAATACGCCTTCCGCCCGCATGATCGAGAAGGGGATTACTCGTTTGGGGCGTTCGATGAACGACGTGCTGGTGGCTATTGAGAATGTGGGCAATTTGGAAGTGGCCAAGTTGGAAAAAGGTTTTCCGGTGATTGCGACGACGGCTTCCGGCGCTCCCATGTTGGGCTTCTTGGGGACAGTGACCGGTATGGTTCGGGCTTTCTTTGATATGGCGAATGCGGGGACGAATGTGGATGTTTCTTTATTGTCGAGCGGTATTTATGAAGCCTTGGTAACGACCGTAGGCGGATTGGTTGTGGGCATTATGGCCTTGTTTGCATACAACTATCTGGTATCGCAGGTTGACAATGTCGTCAATAAGATGGAAGCCCGCACGATGGAATTCATGGACTTGTTGAATGAACCGGCCGATTGACATTGGTTTCTCCATTTATAAATTGATTGGTCATGGGATTAAAAAGGAGGACTAAGGTATCGGAATCTTTCAGCATGGCATCTATGACGGATGTGATTTTCTTGCTGCTGATCTTCTTTATGGTGACATCGACGGTCGTAATACCGAATGCAATCAAGGTGACTTTGCCGCAGGCGCAAAAGCAAACGGCGGCCAAGCCGCTGACCCGTGTTACCATCGACGCTTCTTTGAATTACTATGTGGCATTCGGCAAACAGAAGGAAGTGCAGGTCTCTTTCCAAGAGATTGCTCCTTTCTTGCAGGACTGCTATGCCAAAGAGCCGGAAATGTATGTGGCTTTGTATGCAGACGAGACAGTCCCTTACAAGGAGATTGTCAAGATTCTGAATATCGCAAACGAGAATAAGTTCAAGATGGTACTTGCCACCAGGCCGCAGAAATAATCGGATTTGAATATGTTTAGCAAAGATGACATATATGGAGCAATCGGATCGTTGGCTTTCCATGCGGTCATTTTTCTGGTTCTCTGGTTTGCCGTCTTGAGGACGGTCGTCCCGGAGGAAGACGGAGGCGTTTTGGTCAACTTCGGGAATGTTGATTCTTCTGCCGGGACTTTCGAGCCGCAGGATGCGGGGCAGCAGCTTCCGCAAGAAACGGCGGTCCCCGCGCCGCCGGCTCCTGCCCCGGAAGTGGAAACGCCCCGGGAAGATTTGCTGACGCAGGATTTGGAAGAGAGCGTTTCGTTGGAGGATAAGGCGGAAAAGGAGGAAATGCGCAAGAAAGAGGAAGAAGAGAGGAAAAGGAAAGAAGCCGAGGCCGAGGCCAAGCGTATCGCCGAAGAACAGCGGAAGAGGGCCGAAGCCATCAGCAACAAGGTCGCGGGAGCGTTTGGCATCGGCAGTGCCGGAGGAAATAACCAAGGGGATGCGGAGACCGGCGCAGGCAACCAAGGAAGCCCGTTCGGAAATTCGGATCGCGGCGAGAACGAAGGAATCGGCGGGTATGGCTCGTTCAACCTGAATGGCCGTTCGATTGGTGCCGGCGGTCTGCCTCGTCCGGCTTATACGATCCAGGAAGAAGGGAGGATTGTCATCAACATAACGGTCAACCCGAAGGGCAAGGTCGTTTTTGCTGAAATAGGCCGGGGGACCAACATCGACAATGCTTCGATGAGGAAAAGCGCCATTGAGGCTGCCAGACGGGCTACTTTCAACAGCATCAGCGGGGCGAACAACCAAAGTGGTACGATTACTTATGTATATAAACTTAAATAAACAGACAACAAGATGAAAACTGCATTTGTATTTTTGGCTACGGGCTTCGAGGAAATGGAAGCTATTGGGACTGTGGATATATTGCGCCGCGCGGGTATCCGGACTGCGACCGTGTCCGTTACGGGCGATAAGCATGTGGCGGGAGCCCATCAGGTGACTGTCGAGGCGGATTGCTTGCTGGGAGAAGTCCCGTTGGCGGGTGCCGCCGCTTTGATATTGCCGGGAGGACTGCCCGGGGCGACGAACCTGAATGCCTGCGCCCCTCTGAAAGAGGCTTTGTTGGAACAGCATCGGGACGGCGGGATTGTGGCTGCGATTTGTGCCGCTCCGTTGGTATTGGGCGGATTAGGTTTGCTGAAAGGCCGCAAGGCTACTTGTTATCCGGGCTTTGAGGCGCATCTGCCGGGTGCTGAAACCAGTGGCGCGGACGTTGAAGTGGATGGCAATGTCATTACGGGCAAGGGCCCCTCGCTGGTATTTAAGTTTGCTTTGGCGTTGGTGGCTGCCATCAAGGGAGCCCCGGTTGCCGGAGAGACGGCCGCAGGCATGCTGTTATAAGCATTTTATATGCTTGTTTTTATCCCGGAAGAATTCCTGTCAATGGACATCAGGAACTGTTTTAAGATGGAATCGGGCCGGTTCTCCCTGCAAGGGCAAAATCAAGCAATGGATTTGGGGAATGAGCACTGGAAAACCGAGTCGACGGTGCTCTTTTTCCA
This sequence comes from uncultured Parabacteroides sp., assembly GCA_964423585.1. Lineage (GTDB taxonomy): Bacteria > Bacteroidota > Bacteroidia > Bacteroidales > Tannerellaceae > Parabacteroides. The sequence continues at coordinate 4,631 of CAYRFT010000171.1, forward strand.
GAAAGAGCATCATCGACTGGAGTCGACAG
>CAYRFT010000172.1:0-4646 GCA_964423585.1 uncultured Parabacteroides sp.
AAAAGCCAAAGGATGGAACCCGTCAGTTGCCGGGGTGGCGCGTCTGGTCCAGCCAGAAACAAAGATAGCCCAGTTTGTAAAAGGCGAACAGGTGCAAGGAAGGATGCGCGCCCGTCAGATTCTTTACCAGCAACGGCTCCGTCCATGAAAAGACAAGCCTGACCCATACGGCCAGATGCAAGCCCTCTATCTTTTTATGCCATCGCAACAGCCGGATGTACGGTTGCAGCCGATGTCTCCGCGCCGCCAAATTTTGGATGGAGACACGGGTTTTCCGGAGATAGTCGTCCGCTTTGTCGGTTGCCTGATGAAAAACCGGGTTGTCTATGGACTTGACGGGTATGGCCGCCTGCTGCAGCAAAACCCCAAACCAGGCATCTTCGTATCCGAAGTGCATGGCATCGTCAAACCGCACAGCCCGGAACACTTCTTTGGAGGCGAGGAAGCACATGCCTATAAATTGCCCGAAAGGCCGCTTGCCCCTTTCAGCGGCAGTCTTTTCTTCCACATGTATCCCATATCGGTAGCGCAACGGGCACATGCGCGGCGTGCCTGTCCTTTCATAGACGAATCCTCCGCAGACGATGCCTCCTTCCACCCGCTGTTCCCAATAGGCCTGAAGAAAAGAAGGATGGGCCGGCATGGTATCGGCATCCATGAACAACAGATAGGGATAACGGGCACGGTCTGCCAACAAGTTCCGGATGCGGGCAGGCCCCACGTTATCCCGAAGAAGCAGGCAGCGGCAGTTTTCCCATTTTTCCATGCGACGGTTTTCCGCCTGAATATCTTCCGCCGAACCATCGTCGGCGACCAGAATCTCGAAAGGGATTTGAAGCCGCCGTGCCTGGTGATACATTTCTTCAACCAGGGGAACGCATACTTTATTATAGGCAGGAATCAATATTGAAATCATGTGGCGGCAGATGATGATACGGTTTCGAACAGCCGCATGAACTGGCCGGCCTGTCTTTTCCGGGAGAATTGTTTGATTTCTTCGCGATCAGGAGTCGTGGCCGTAAAACCCTTTTTCCTCCATTCTTCGTAATTGTCCAAAATGAAACGGGCTGCATCCTCCGCATTCCTGGCAGCCATGCCGGAACGGGTCTTCCTTATAATCCCCTCCATGTAGCTCTCGTCGGAAGGAATACATAATATAGGCTTTTCAACAGCCATGTACTCGAACAGTTTGGTCGTCATGATTCCTTTAGACCCGTCAGGCGTAAATTTGTTGGCTAATTGCAATAAAATAGAGCTGCTGTTCAGAATATCCGGTATCCGGGATGCCGGGACATAATTATAAAAATCCATATATTTCCCGATGGAATAAGGAGATGCAATCCGTTTGATAATCTCTTCAGACTTCGGGTCTATATACCATTTGATGCGGAAAAGTCCCGGATCAATCAATCCTTCCCGGTTCAAAGTGGAGACGGCTTCAAAAAGCAGGCTGGGGTCGCGTGTCTCCAAGCTGATCAGCCGGCCGGTATATGTGATGGAAAATTGATCCGTATGCAAATCCTGCGGGTAAAAAAGTTCCGGATCGTACCCGTTATAGATCAAAGAGACATTCGGGTTATATCGTTTCAATTGTTCGACATGCCAAGGCGAAACGGTCGTCACATGGGCGGCCACCCGTAGAGCCCTGTTCCGGTCGTCCAGCAATTTCCGTTTCAGCATGGCCGTCATGCGTTTGTTTAACCAAGGGAACAAATGAAAAGAATGGGCGAGGAATTCATTCCCGGCGTATTGCTCGATGATGTCCCGCAAGTCCACCACCAGCGGCAAGTGATGCCTTTGCGATGTCAGGCGGGCCGCCGTCAACGGATAGGCACGATAAGAACTGCACAAAACCAAATCGAATGCCCGGCGGCGGCAAACCTTGCGGGCCGCTTTGGCCATTTTCCGATCCTTGTAGGAGAACAGGTAGTCTGCCAAAAGGGTGAAGAACCATTGGAGCTTGCGCAGGAATTTGTTTTTTGCCGTATAATAAGACACAAATGTCACCGGGAAAGAATCCGCCAGGAAAGCGAAAGTATCGTCCTCCATCTTTTCGGCGATGACTTCCGCCTGCCATCCGGCCTGTTTCAGGTACTTGCACAAATAACCCATCCGCGGCCCGAATGCCGGAGGGAACGAATCACATAGAATGAGCACCCTTTTCATAATAACTCCAATATCCTTTGGGCGGTGTCCCCCTGCCCGTATTCGTCTATCTCATGCCGCACCGGATTCTTTTCCAGGCACGCCAGAATCCGGGAGGTCTGATAACCGGCTATCTGATTCCATCCGGCGGCAACGGTTTCCGTCCATTCCGTCTCTTCCCGAAGCGTAATGCACGGGGTCCGATGGAAATAGGCTTCTTTTTGCACTCCGCCGGAATCGGTGAGTATTGTGACGGCCTGTTTCTCCAGCAGCACCATATCCGAAAAGCCCAAAGGCCCGGTAAGCAAAATATGGGGATGCGCCGTCAATTCCCCAAGCAAACGGTATTTCTCCAAACACGACTTGGTTCTCGGATGGAGAGGAAACACCAAAGGGCAACCGGGAGATGCCATCCGCTTCAATGCTTCCACAATCGAGGAAAGGCGTTCTTCCCGGTCCGTGTTCTCGGCCCGATGGACGGTGCATAGCCGGAATTTTTTTTCTTCCAACCGGAGCCTTCCCATGATGCCGGCAGTCTGCCCCGCGCGCCGGCCGAACAGCAAGGCGGCATCATACATGATGTCTCCCACATGGTGCACGCCCGCACGGATGTTTTCTTCGGCAAGGTGCCGCACGGCTGTCCGGGTCGGGCAGCATAATAACGAAGAGACATGATCCGTCAGAACACGGTTGATTTCTTCCGGCGCGGATTTATTGAAACTGCGCAGCCCGGCCTCGATATGAACCACGGGGATACATAGTTTGCAGGCAGCCAGAGCCCCGGCAAGCGTAGAGTTGGTATCGCCATACACGACCACATAATCCGGGCGATTGCCTGTCAATATCTTTTCGATTTCAATAAGCATCTGCCCGGTCATCATGCCATGCGTCGCCTGCCCGCAGTGCAATTGCCACGTCGGGCGGGGCATTTCCATTTCAGAAAAGAAAATACGGCTCATGTCATCATCGTAGTGCTGCCCCGTATGGATCAGCTGCTCCCGGATCGTTTCCCCGCCTGCCCGGTTATGCAACTGTATGGCCCGGCTCAGCATGGCCGCCTTGATGAACTGAGGACGTGCCCCTACCACGGTAATTATCCTTTTCATTGGTTCAGGGCATCTAACAGAAGCGCATATAATTCCTTGTGGTATCCCTTTTCCGTCTCGGCAAAAGACGTATTGTGCCATAACCAGACGATTTCACCCCCGTGCTGCCTTGTCTGTTTGATCAGTTGCGCGCAATATTGATAGGCCTCGTCGGCCGAAAGTCCCATATACCGGGATTCGCTCAACGTGCAATCCATGACGGCAAGAGGATGCAGGGTCAGGGAAGTCAGCTGGCGTGTCATCGGGTTGATCCATTTGACAGGGCGGCACGTCCCCAGACGGAACCCGCAGACATCGGCGTATCCCATGGTAAAGTCGTCCGTAATCCCGGCCTTGATCACTTTGGACAGGTCTTCCGGCTCCCTGGAAGCCAAATAATGGTGCCGGTTCAAATGGATGTTCTCCAGCTTCCAGTCGTGTTCCAGCCGCTTCTTTTCTTCTGCAACCAGATCCGGGTAGAGGCCTGCTTCATAGCTGCTGTGAAGCCCCAGCTTGGCTTTGTTCTTCTGAAACAAATGGAGCAGTTTCCTGACATCATTGGAATGGGCCTGGTATCGGGGCCTGTCGTTGGCATGCCGCCCTCCCGTCTTCAGGAAAAACAGCGCATGGCACCGGTTCCCGTATTTGCTCCGGACCTTGGCATCCTGTTCCAATATCCACGGGAAAGTATAATAAGGATCTTTCTCGAGAGGCCCGCCATACAGCTTCAACGCGCCCAGCAGCCCGATGCCTTTCCACGTTTCCCGGCACACATTCCTGATGCTGCGGCAGAAAAAGGGCGCATCCACATCGTGTGTCAGCCAGATTCTCTGCAATTCCGCCTGCGGCTCGGGGATATGCACGCTGCCCTTCCTCAGCCAACGCCGGAGCAGTTTCCCGTATTCCTCGATGACGGGGCGGTGGATGAATCCCGCCTTATACGGCAAGGACTCTTTCCCGGGGAAACGCCCGTGCGCGTCCCGCATCTCCCTTTTCTGGATTTCCTCGTAGCGGCTCAGCAGGAAGTAGCTGCTGGCGATGATGTCCGCGTGGATGATCCTCGTCTCGTCAAAGCATTCTTCCTTGGGCGACCCGAAAAGCAGGGGGACGCCTTCTATCTTCTTCAAAGGGAGCCGGGGAATGGATTCTTGCGTGCCATACACGGAAGGGCTGAAGAACCCGGAAGGGACAATCACCACCTTATATTTGTGGAAAAGGCGCACATTCGACGTGTAGCCCACCAAAGAGCTGTAAGCGCCGGCATGGTCCACGCCCAATAAGAACCGGATGATGTAATTGATAGTTTGCTTCATACCTGGGTTTTTGTCCTCTTCCCGTAAAATTCGTTTCTGAAATAACGCTGTTTGCCTTTTTTTATTGCGCGCCGGATGGACCAAAATAAGGCCTGCCACCCGC
>CAYRFT010000173.1:0-4618 GCA_964423585.1 uncultured Parabacteroides sp.
CGCCCGCCCGGCCGTCTTCGCCCGCCCTCTCCAGTATTTCCCGTATTTCCTTTTCCGACAAAGGCCTCACGTTGGTAATCGTGTAATAGCCGGACAGGAAATGCCCGTATTCGTTGCATTCCCGGATGGTATCGCCCATCACTTTCCTGACGTCCCCGGAAATCGGGATCAGCAACAGCAGCTCCACGTAGTTTTCCGCCACGCGCAAGGATTCAATCTCCCAACGGGCCTGCGAGAACGAGTAGGCAAATTCCCTCTCGACCACCCGCCGCTGGTACGGTTCGAACGGTTTTTGCCCGGCCGAGAGCAGCAAGACGTAAAAACGCAGCTTCGTCCCCTTGCCGCCCATGCCCGTGGAGATAAAAATCTGCCGTTCGTCGGAATAATCCGATTCCAGCGAGATCCGGATTTCCATCAACGCCAGGTGCGCCCAGTTTTCCACCTCCAGGTTCGGCCCGTCGGAGACATATTGCTTCAGCAGCCGGAAAGAGACGGGGTTCTTCGAGTTGGCCAGGTTGAGCAGAAGCTCTTTCTTCTCCTCCACCGACTTCGCCTCCTCCTTGTCGGTCAGCTTGCTGTACCAAAGGTTGCACTCCTCGTCATAGGCGGGCAGCAAGCCTCCCGCCCGCTTCTTCCACCGCTCGGAAGCGCGGAAATAGCGCATCTGCTCTTCCACCGGCACCTGCCGTTCCAGTATGTGGATCTTCCCTTTCAGGTTGGCGAAGGGAAAGCGGAAATCCCGCAACAAGTCGTCTTCTTCCTCTTCCATCATTTCCCGTTTTTCGCTTCTTTACTGTTTTCCTCTTTCAAATAAGCCGTTTCCACCTTTTGCAGGCGGTCCCGCAGGCGGGCGGCCGCCCCCTTCCGGATTCGCAGCGTCATCATGCAGTCCATGTCGAACTTCTGGGACACGACGGCAGGCCCTTCTTCCTTCACGATCCGCATGACGCGGTCCAGGCAAGGATATTCGAACGCCACGGTGATGACCTCGTCCACCGTCCGCTCCTCGATGGAGGCGGCGGCGATGGCATCGGCGGCGGCGGCGCGGTAAGCGGCAGCCAAGCCTCCCGTGCCAAGTTCGATGCCGCCGAAGTAACGCACCACGACCACCAGGATATCCGTCAGCCCCTTGGAGTTGATTTGCCCCAGTATCGGCTTCCCGGCCGTGGAAGAAGGCTCGCCGTCGTCGTTCGCCCGGAAGGTCTTCCTGTCCGCGCCCAGCATATACGCCCAGCACACATGGCGGGCATCGTGGTATTCCTTCCGGAACCTCTCCAGCTCGGCTTTCGCCTCCTCGACGGTCCCGACGGGGACGGCATACGAGATGAAACGGCTGCGCTTTTCCGAATAATAGCCTTCCGACAGGCCGGCAATCGTCTTGTAGGTGTCGTCCGCCATGTCAATCCGGTATTTTGGTGCGTTCCACTTCCTCCCGGTAAGCCCGGAAGTCTTTCATGATCTCTTCAATCTCCTCGACGAAATAAGGGTTCTTGACCTGCCCTTTCACTTCCTCGTAATAGGCCTCGATGGCAGCCAGCGCGCAACGGTCCTGCCCGCGAAGGACAAAATAAGGCTCGTCTTTCTCCACGCACTGCTTGATCATCTGTATCGGATTCTTCATGTCATTCCTGTTTATGCTTGTTCGACCTTTCCAGTTCCCTTTTCAGGTAAGGAGCCGTGAAGCCGGCCTGCTGCCCCGCCAGCATTTCGGGCGTCCCGGCAAAAAGGATCTCCCCGCCGCGCCTTCCGCCTTCCGGCCCCAAGTCGATGACATAGTCGGCCGACTTGATCACGTCGAGGTTATGTTCGATGACGACCACGGTATTGCCTTTTTCCACCAGCCTGTCCAATACGCCCAGCAACACGCGGATGTCCTCGAAATGCAGGCCGGTCGTCGGCTCGTCGAGCACATACAAGGTGTTGCCGGTATCTTTCTTCGCCAATTCGGCGGCAAGTTTCACCCGCTGGCTCTCGCCCCCGGAAAGCGTCGTCGAAGGCTGGCCCAGCTTGATATATCCCAGCCCCACGTCTTGCAGCACCTTTATCTTCGACAAGATGGAGGGGATGTTCTCGAAGAATTCAACCGCCATGTTGATGGTCATGTCCAGCACGTCGGCAATCGACTTGCCCCGGAAGCGGACTTCCAGCGTCTCCCGGTTGTAACGCTTCCCCTGGCAGTCCTCGCAAGGCACCAACACATCGGGAAGGAAATTCATCTCGATGGTCTTATAGCCGTTCCCCTTGCAAGTCTCGCAACGCCCGCCCGGCACGTTGAACGAGAAACGCCCCGGCCTGTAGCCGCGAATCCTGGCTTCGGGCAATTCGACGAACAGACTGCGGATGTCGGAAAAGACGCCGGTGTAGGTGGCCGGATTGCTGCGCGGCGACCGTCCTATCGGAGACTGGTCCACATTCACAATCTTATCGACGTATTCCAATCCTTCGATGGCTTCGTAGGGCAACGGGTCTTCGAGCGAGCGATAGAAGTGGCGGCTCAAAATAGGCTGCAAGGTCCGGTTGATCAAGGAAGACTTGCCGCTCCCCGACACGCCGGTCACACAAATGAAAGTCCCCAACGGGAAAGAAGCCGTGACATGCTTCAGGTTGTTGCCGCTTGCCCCGACGAGCTTCAGGATTTTCCCGTTGCCGGGCCGACGGGTCTCCGGCACGGCTATTTCCGACTTCCCGTTCAGGTACAGGGAGGTCAGGGTGTCCGATTCCAGCATTTCCGCCGGCGTGCCGGCAAAGACGACTTCTCCGCCAAGGCGGCCGGCCCGCGGCCCCATGTCGATGATGTAATCGGCGTTCAGCATCATGTCCCTGTCATGTTCCACCACAATCACCGAGTTCCCCAAATCCCGGAGCTGCTTCAAGGAACGGATCAGGCGGGCGTTGTCCCGCTGGTGCAGCCCGATGCTCGGCTCGTCGAGGATATAGAGCACGTTCACCAACCGGCTCCCGATCTGCGTCGCCAGCCGGATGCGCTGGCTTTCCCCGCCCGACAGGCTCCCCGACGAACGGTCCAGCGACAAGTAGTCCAATCCGACTTCGAGCAGGAAATCCAACCGCGAACGGATTTCCTTCAGTATTTCGACCGCGATGGCCTGCTGCTTTCCGCCGAGCTTCCCTTCCGCCCCGTCGAGCCATGCCTTCAATTCCGAAATATCCATGGCCGCCAGCTCGGCGATGTTCTTGCCTGCGATGCGGTAGTGCAAGGCCTCCCGGTTCAGGCGTTGCCCTTTGCATTCCGGGCAGACCGCCATCTTGACGAACTGCCCCGCCCACTTCTGGGCGGAAGCCGGCGCATCCGTGTCCTGTTGCATCATGATATACTTGGCCACGCCCTCATACGAAAAGAAATAACGCGACGCGTCCAACAGCTCCCCCTTGATTGGCAACGGCTCGTCCGTCCCGTTCATGATTTCGTCCATCGCTTCCTCCGGAATCTGCCGGACAGGGGTCTTGAGGGTCAACCCGTACTTCTGGCATATCGCCTCGATCTGCCGGAAGATCAACGTGTCCTTATATTTCCCCAAGGCGACGATTCCGCCGTTATAAATGCTGACCGACGGGTCGGGCACGATTTTCTCCATGTCCAGCAGGTTGACCTGCCCCAGCCCCTTGCATTTCGGGCAGGCCCCTTGCGGCGAATTGAACGAGAAATTGTGCGGCGCAGGCTCGCTGTACGAGAGGCCGGTCGCCGGGTCCATCAACTGCTTGCTGTAATGGCGCGTCTCGCCCGATTCCGCATCCAAAACGAGGATGAGCCCGTCGCCTTGTTTCATCGCCACTTGCAGGCTTTCCTTGAGGCGCCGCCCGTCACTGCCCGAAACGACCAGCTTGTCGATTACCACCTCCACGTTGTGCATCTTGTAGCGGTCAAGCTTCATCCCGTGGACGATCTCGCGCATTTCGCCATCCACCCGCACGTTCAGATAACCTTTCTTGCGCAACTGCTCGAACAATTCCTTGTAATGCCCCTTCCGGTTGCGCACCACGGGCGCCAGGATATAGGTGCGCTTCCCCTTGTAGCGTTCAAGAATCAGGTGCAACACCTGCTCTTCGGTATATTTCACCATCTTCTCGCCGCTCAGGTACGACCACGCCTCGCCGGCACGGGCATAGAGCAGGCGCAGGAAGTCGTATATCTCCGTCGATGTCCCCACGGTCGAGCGCGGGTTCTTGTTGGTCGTCTTCTGCTCGATCGAGATGACAGGGCTCAGCCCGGTGATCTTGTCCACGTCCGGGCGTTCCATATTCCCCAGGAAATTCCGGGCATAAGCCGAGAAGGTTTCCACATAACGCCGCTGCCCCTCGGCAAAGAGCGTGTCGAAAGCCAGCGACGACTTCCCGCTGCCGCTCATTCCCGTAATCACCGTCAGCGTATTACGCAAGATTTCGACATCTATGTTCTTCAGATTATGAACCCTGGCTCCCCATACGGAAATTTTGCCCGTCTCCCATCCATCCTTGTCTATCGCCATACGTTAAATAACAGATCTGTTTTGACCCGTAAAGATACATCTTTTCCAGGCTCCCCGTATCATCGCCCAATCCTTATTCTTGAAAATTTAAAGTTTCCGACAGGAAGCGACGGGCTTTTCCCATGCTGCAAAAG
>CAYRFT010000174.1:0-4597 GCA_964423585.1 uncultured Parabacteroides sp.
TTATTTCCCGGTAATGATCTTCCGGATTTCGCTCAGCTTGTTCAAGGCCTCCAGCGGGGTCAGGTTGTTCAGGTCCATGTTCTTGATTTCATCCCTCACCTGTCCCAGCACCGGGTCGTCCAACTGGAAAAAGCTGAGCTGGTAGCTGCCGGGCTGCCGGGCGTCCGCGGCCTTCTTCACCGAAGGGGACACGGTCACTTCCTGCCGTTTCTCCGCCTCCAGCCGCTTCAGGACCTCGTCCGCCCGGTTCACGATGCACCGGGGCATCCCGGCCATCCTGGCGACATGGATGCCAAAGCTGTGCTCGCTCCCTCCCGGGACCAGCTTGCGCAGGAAAATCACCTTGTTGCCCACCTCCTTCACCGAGACATTGAAGTTCTTGATGCGCGGGAACAAACGCTCCATCTCGTTCAGCTCGTGGTAGTGCGTGGCGAAGAGCGTCTTGGCATGGGCGTTCGGGTGCTCGTGGATATATTCGACGATGGCGAAGGCGATGGAGATGCCGTCATAGGTGCTTGTCCCCCGCCCCAGCTCGTCGAACAAGACCAAGCTGCGCGAGGTCATGTTGTTCAGGATGTCCGCCGCCTCGTTCATCTCGACCATGAACGTCGATTCCCCCACGGAGATGTTGTCGGAAGCCCCCACGCGGGTGAAGATCTTGTCCACGATGCCGATCCGGGCGCTCTCGGCCGGCACGAAGCACCCGGTTTGCGCCAGCAGGGTAATCAAGGCCGTCTGGCGCAGCAAGGCCGACTTCCCCGCCATGTTCGGCCCGGTGATGATGATGATCTGCTGCTTGTCCTCGTCGAGGTAAACGTCATTCGCCACGTAGTCCTCTCCCGGGGGCAACTGCTTTTCGATGACCGGGTGGCGGCCTCCCTTGATGTCGATCACATCCGATTCGTCCACCACCGGGCGGATATACTTGTTGTTCCCGGCCGCCTTGGCAAACGAGAGCAGGCAGTCGAGCCTCCCTATGAGGTTGGCGTTGCACTGGATGGGAGGGATGTATTCGTTCAGGCACAGCACCAGCTCGTTGAACAGGCGCAATTCGAGCGAAAGGATCTTCTCCTCCGCGCCCAGTATCTTCTCCTCATACTCCTTCAGCTCTTCCGTGATGTAACGCTCGGCGTTGACCAGCGTCTGCTTGCGTATCCAGTCGGCCGGGACCTTGTCCTTGTGGGAGTTCCGCACCTCGATGTAATAGCCGAACACGCTGTTGAAGGCGATCTTCAGGCTGGGGATGCCCGTCTTCTCGCTCTCGCGCTGCTGGAGCTGCAGCAGATAGTCTTTCCCCGAGTAAGCGATGGAGCGGAGCTCGTCCAGCTCCTCGTTCACCCCGTTGGCGATGAAGCCTCCCCTGTTGGCCAGCGAGGGCGGGTCGGGCCGGATTTCCCGTCCGATACGGTCGCGGACCAAGGCGCATACATTCAGTTGCTCGCCGATCCGGCACAAAGAAGGCTCGTTGCTCGCCATGCAGGCCTCCTTGACGGGCTCAAGCACCTGCAGGGCGACCTTCAGTTGCACCACTTCGCGCGGCGTGACACGCCCCACCGCCACTTTCGAGACGATACGCTCGATGTCCCCTATCTGCGCAAGCTTCTCGTCCAGCAACCCTTTCACCTCCGGGTGGCGGAAGAAGTATTCCACCACGTCCTGCCTTTCCTGGATCGGCTTCACGTCTTTCAGCGGGAACAGGATCCACCGGCGCAGCAGGCGGGAGCCCATGGGCGAGACCGTATTGTCGATCACGTCCAGCAGGCTTTTCCCGTCTTCGCCCATCGCGCCGACCAGCTCCAGGCTGCGGACGGTGAACTTGTCCAAGCGGACATAGCGTTCCTCCTCGATCCGCGAGAGCGAGGTGATGTGGGAAATATGGGTGTGCTGCGTCTGGTCCAGATAATACAGGATGGCCCCCGAGGCGATGATGCCCGCCTTCAGGTGCTGGATGCCGAAGCCCTTCAGGTTCTTCGTCTCGAAGTGCTTCAGCAAGCGGTCGTTGGCGGCCTCCGGCGTGAAAATCCAATCATCCAGCTCGAATGAGAAGTAACGCGAATCGAAGGTCTCCTCAAACTTCTTCTTGCTGTTCCGTTCGAGCAGGACTTCTTTCGGCGAGAAGTTGTTCAGCAGCTTGTCTATATAATCCGCCGTCCCCTCGGCCGTAAGGAACTCGCCCGTGGAAATGTCGAGGAAGGCGACGCCGCACTTGTCTTTCGCGAAATGGACCGCCGCCAGGAAATTGTTCTCCTTGTGGTTTAAAATGTTGTCGTCGATGGAGACGCCCGGCGTCACCAGTTCGGTGATGCCCCGCTTCACGAGCTTCCTCGTCATCCTCGGGTCTTCCAACTGGTCGCATATCGCCACCCGCTTGCCCGCCCGCACCAATTTCGGCAAATAAGTGTCGAGGGCATGATGCGGGAAGCCCGCCATCTCGACCGACTGCCTCACGCCGTTGGCCCGTTTGGTCTGGACGATGCCCAATATCTCCGCCCCGACGACGGCATCCTCCCCGTACATCTCGTAAAAGTCGCCCACGCGGAACAGCAGAATCGCATCCGGGTGTTTCGCCTTGATCTCGAAATACTGCTTCATCAAAGGGGTTTCCACTATCTTTGCCACGGTTTCTCTGTTTAAATTGACTTACGCAAAATTAGCACAAAAAAGGGAAACGTGGAAACGCCCTTCCCCGAAAAAACCGGAGCCTCCCCTATCCTTTCCGGATCAATTCCGGGCGCAGGCATTCCTCTTTCAGGAAGGTTTCGATATGGCGTTTCTTCTTCTCTTCCAGGATTTCATTGATCTTGATCAGGATGCCGGTTTCCTCCACCTCGCCGAACTCATGGTTGATGGCCGTGCCGAACACCTTCATCTTCGGGGAGAGGCTCATGTAGGCATTCATCAGCGGCGGGACGTTGATGCCGAATTTGCGGACTTCCCGGTTCAGCGCCTTGTAGTTGTCCTTGAAGTTGTCGTAGCGGAACAGCTTCTTCATCCGGCTTATGTCCGTGTCGGTCCGCAACGGGTCGATAGGGGTCACCAGGCGTTCCTTGTCTTCGAAATGGAGCTGCAGGAAATACAGGATCATGTCACGGGCCTCCGTGTTGTAGGTGTTATACATCGTCACCTTGCCGAAGAAATACTGCAACGCCGGGTCGATCACCGACAAAGCCCCCAGCCCGTCCCAGAGGTTGTCCAAGACGAACAGGCCCCGCATGTTGCCCGGGCGGGTCGCCTGGTACTCGAGGGCCACGAACGAACGCCCCAGCTCCACGGTGTGGGGCAGGTACTTCCGGATGAAACGCTCGGAGAAGTCGAACAGGTGCGAGGTGGCCAGGACGGGCCTGCCCTGCCCGTCGAACCGCACATCCGGGCCGCAAAGGAAGCGGTAGCCGCCGAGGATCATCTCCGCTTCGGGGTTCCAGACGACAAGCTGCCGGTAGGGGTCTTCCATCGTGTCAAACTCGTCGATGTCTGCCGGGAAGCCCGTCCCGCCCCCGTAATGGCGGAAGGCTATTTCCCGCAGGCGCCCGATTTCCAGCATCACGTTCGGCGAATCATGCGCCGTCACGACATATATCTCGTTGTCCGACTTGTTCGTCCGGCGGAGCAGCTTTTCCTTTGTCAGTTCCGCCTTCAACAAGCCGCGGTCAACCGGCTGAATGATCTCTTGCATCGTCTTGTCCCTTTAATTGATAAACAACCCGTTTCACCCATTCCGCCCACTCCTCCGGCCGCCCGGCGGTGAAGGTCTGCCACGGGATCGGCTTGCCGAAGCAGATGCGGAACGTCTTGTGCCGGGCCCTGAACATCTCGTCCGGCAAATAAATCATCTCGTAATTCATCTTGATGCCCAACCGCTTCCGGAGGCCGGCCATCCGGTAGAAGCGCGCGGAGTTGCGCCCGTCGAAAAAGACCGGCACGACGTCGCGCCCGTATTGCACGGCCTTGCGGATGAACGACTTCTTCCATTCCAGGTCCACGATCTCCCCTTTGATTTTCCGCGAGCAGAGGCCTGCCGGGAACGTGATGATCTGGTTGTCGGAAGCGTATGCCTCCTCGACCCGCAGCGCGTCGCCGCGCCCTTGCGCGCCGTGCTTGTTGACCGGGACGAATATGGACCGCAGGTTTTGCAGGCAGAGCAGGAGGTCGTTGACCAGGTAGCGGATTTTTCCCCCGTAGCGGCGGCCGATGCAGGCCGACAGGCATATCCCGTCCATCCCGCCGAGCGGGTGGTTGGAGGCGAATATGAGCCGCCTGCCCTCCTCCGCGCCGGGGCGGGAAAGGCCGCAGCACAGGTTCTCCTCCCCGCGGATGTCGAGCGTCAAATCGAAATGGCCGAGCAAGGCCTGCATGAAATCGACCCCCTGCTTGTCACGGTAGCGGAGCAGGATGCCGTTCAGCTCGTCCTGGTGGATCGTGCGGGCCAGGAAATCGGCCACGAAGCCGGGTATCTTCCTCGAGGCGGAAGGGGCTTTCCGCGCCAATATCTCGCGGACGTTTATCAAATTGACTTCTTGCTCGTTCATATCGCATCGGTTCTTTTCGTCACAAACTTACAACAAAAAACGACATGATACGTATATGTCCCGCAAATCAT
>CAYRFT010000175.1:0-4579 GCA_964423585.1 uncultured Parabacteroides sp.
CGAAAGATATAAATAAATGCAGAGCGAATGATTTCCGACAATGACATATTCAAGGTCGTCCACAATGGCCTGCAGCCGCGCCCCGGCCGCTTGCTGGTCGCCGAGCCTTTCTTGCGCGATGCCTATTTCCAGCGTTCGGTGGTCTTGCTGGTCGAGCATTCCAAAGACACGGGGTCGATGGGATTCATCCTGAATAAAAAGACCGAGCTGACCGTCAACATGCTGTTCCCCGAACTTGAACATCTGCCGGAGACGCCGATTTACCTGGGCGGGCCTGTCGCGTCGAACCGTTTGTTCTTCATCCATTCGCTGGGCGGGACGGTGATACCCGGTTCCTGTCCCATCAACGGCCGCCTTTTCTATGACGGCGATTTTGACGCGCTGCGGGATTATATGCTTTCGGACCGGGGCTTCGCGGGCAAGGTGAAGTTCTTCATCGGCTGCTCCGCCTGGGAGAAGAGGCAGCTGAAGGACGAAATCGAGGCTGACTCGTGGGCTGTGGGGCGTTCCGATGACCATTGGGTGTTCGAGGATGTCGGCGAAGCATTCTGGAAGCGCACCGTGGCCACCCTCGGGGAACGATACAAGCCTTGGATCCAATTCCCCAAAGACCCTGCCTTGAACTGACAGGTTTATATCCCCTCCGGCAAAACCTTTTTTGGGAAACGTCATTTCCCGGGCGAGACGAATAAGCCGTGCTTCCGGTGGAAGATGTGGTAGGTTATCTTCTTGTCGGGCATCAGGTCCATGAGCAGGAACATCTGTTCAAAGCGGGCGTCCGGGTGCACGAAAACGATGTCGGTAAAGCGTTTCATCAGGTTCTTGCGGCAGACGGCGGCGGCAATCCGCTTTTCATTCAGGTCCCACAGGTTGATGTATTCGCATGACGGGAACTTCCCGGCTATGATATTCCGGGTTTCTTCCAGCGATTCTTTCCGGCAGACCGCCAATATGCGCCGGTGCCTGGGCGCGGCGGGCTTTCTCTTCGCCATGTTGACAAGCGAGGCCGCTCCCGCCCGGAACATGATGGCGGCCTTGACCATCCAATACGGCAGGGGGAACGAGCGGGCGTAATGTTTCCGGTAGAAGATGAGCATGGCCCCGTAGAACCGCTGCAGGAAACGGTACGACAGCTTCTGGGTGCTTTCTCCCTTGTAATGCAGCATCCGCTCCGGCATGTAGTAGTTCTTGTATCCTCCCCGGATGAACCGGAAGGAAAGGTCGATGTCCTCGCCGTACATGAAGAAGTCTTCGTCCAGCAGCCCTGCCTTGTCGAGGGCTTCGTGGCGCATCAGCATGAAAGCCCCGCAGAGGACATCCACTTCGTGCCGTTCGTCGGGCGAGAGGTAGGGCAGGTCGTAACTGGCGTACTTCGGCGAGTTTGGGAACAGCCTCGACAATCCGGACAGCCTGCAGAAGGCGACCCAGGGCGTCGGGAGGGAACGCTTGCTCTCTTCCAAAAATATCCCGTTGCCATTGATCATCTTCAATCCCAAAGCGCCGGCCTCGGGGTGTTCTTCCATAAAGAAGCAAAGGCTCCGGAGCGATTCTTCCCCGATTGCCGTGTCGGGGTTCAGCATCAGGATGTATTCTCCCTTGCAGATGCGGAAAGCCTGGTTGTTGGCCTTGGCGAACCCGGCGTTCTCCGCGTTCTCGATGAACGTGACTTCCGGGAACAGCGGGCGCAGGTATTCGACGGACCCGTCTTCCGAATGATTGTCCACCACGTAGATGTCTGTCTCCATCCCTTGCGTGGCGGCGCGCACGGAATACAGGCATTGTTCCAAGAAATGCCTGACGTTGTAATTGACAATGACGATGGATAGCTGCGTCTCGTACATGCCGGTCGGTTAAAGTTTGACGGCCTCGTTGAAGCTGGTCCGGTTCAGGATGGAACGGCCCAGCGTGACCTCGTCGGCGTATTCGATTTCATCCCCGATGGAGATCCCGCGGGCAATCACGCTTATCTTTACCTCCAACGGGGATAATTTCCGGTAGATATAGAAATTGGTGGTGTCTCCTTCCATGGTCGTGCTCAAGGCCAAGATGGCTTCTTTCACCTCTCCCGCCTTGACACGTTCCACCAGGCTGTCTATTTGCAGGTCGTTGGGCCCGATGCCGTCTATGGGCGAGATGATTCCGCCCAGCACGTGATAGACCCCGTGGAACTGCCCGGTGTTCTCGATTGCCATGACTTCCTTGATGTTCTCCACCACGCATACTAAGGAATGGTCGCGTGCCGGGTTGGCGCAGATCGGACAAATGTCGTCGTCGCAGATGTTATGGCAAACGCGGCAGTACCGGATGTCCCGTCGCAGCTCCACGATGGCCTTGGCAAAGCTTTCCGCATAGGGCACGTCCCGTCGCAGGATGTGCAAAGCCAGCCGCAGGGCCGTTTTCCGGCCCACTCCGGGCAGGGAGGCCAGCTCGTTGACGGCATTCTCCAGCAAGGCGGAAGGATATTTGTTGTTCATGGACGGAAGAAGGAATTACTACTGTTTGCCCTCCGTCGCGACATCCTTGTCGATCTTCTTGATCAGGCTTTGCAACACGTTGCCCGGCCCCAATTCGATGAAGCGGGTGGCCCCGTCGGCAATCATGTTCCGCACAGACTGGGTCCAGCGGACGGGAGCCGTCAGTTGGGCAATCAGGTTGGCCTTGATGGTATCCGGGCGCGTTTCCCCTTTCGTGCTTACGTTCTGGTAAACCGGACAGGACGGTGCTTTGAATGAAGTGGATTCGATGGCCGCGGCCAGTTCCTCGCGTGCCGGTTCCATTAGCGGGGAATGGAAGGCGCCGCCTACTTTCAGCCTTAGGGCGCGTTTGGCACCGGCGGCCAACAGCTTTTCGCATGCGGCATCAATGCCCGGAATCGTGCCTGAGATGACCAATTGCCCCGGGCAGTTGTAGTTGGCGCAGACCACTGTCTCATCGTGGATGCTTGCGCAGATCTCTTCCACCTTTGCATCCGGCAAGGCCAGTACGGCCGCCATCGTGGAGGGTGTCTTCTCACAAGCCTTCTGCATGGCCATGGCCCGTTTTGAAACCAATGCCAAGCCGTCTTCGAACGACAGGGCGCCGGCCGCCACCAACGCGGAGAATTCTCCCAGGGAATGGCCTGCCGCCATGTCCGGCCGGAACTCTTCGCCCAATGCTTTGGCCAGTATCACGGAGTGGAGGAAGACGGCAGGCTGGGTTACTTTGGTTTGCCGCAAATCCTCATCCGTGCCTGCGAACATCAGGTCCGTGATGCGGAAACCCAGAATGTCGTTCGCCCTTTCAAACATCTCCTTGGCAAGCGGGCTGCCGTCATACAGGCCTTTGCCCATGCCCGCAAACTGCGCGCCCTGGCCGGGGAATACATACGCTTTCATGTTTCTTGCTGTTTCTGTTTTAGTTTTTTAAGACAGCGCAAAGGTAATAAAATTCGAATAATGTGGGCATAATATCGTTTCATATAGTATCTTTGTCGCCGTTAAAGAATTATTAATGGATTGTTTTAATGTATAATATCATGGTCATGGAAAAGTTATTGTTCTTGGGAAATATAGGGACAGGCGAACTCCTTGTCATCGCCTTGATTTTGCTTTTGCTGTTTGGCGGCAAGAAAATTCCCGAACTGATGAAAGGACTGGGCAAGGGAGTGAAGAATTTTAAAGACGGCGTTAAGGGCTTGGAAGAAGATATCAAGATGGACGACACGGAAAACAAAGCTAAGGACTGAGAATGATGGAACAACAGGATGAAATGTCATTCTGGGATCACCTGGAAGAACTTCGTTGGACCTTGTTTCGCATCATTGCAGCCCTTTTTGTTTTTGCCATCGCGGGTTTCGCGGTAATGCCGTGGCTGTTCGAGCACGTGGTGACGGCTCCGTGTTATTCCGATTTCATCGTTTACAGGGAAATGTGCAAGATCAGCTCGGTCCTTTCCGTTCTGCCTGACTTTTGCAATGACGATTTCCATGTGAACATTGTCAATATCAAGCTGGCGTCGCAGTTTTTCACCCACATGACAACCTCGTTCTGGTTGGCTCTCCTGCTGACGTTCCCGTACATGATGTACGAGATTTGGAAGTTCATCAGGCCGGCTTTGTATGAGAACGAAAAGAAAAGCGTCCGCTGGGTGTTCTTGTGCGGCACGGTCATGTTTTTCGTCGGCTGTCTCGTGGGGTACTTCTTGGTGTTTCCGCTGACGCTCCGGTTTTTGGCCACCTATCAGTTGAGCGAGGCGATTGTCGAGCAGGTATCGCTGGATTCGTATATGGACAATTTCCTGATGCTCATCTTCGTGATGGGCATCGTCTTTGAGATGCCGCTCGTGTCGTGGCTCCTGTCGCAGATTGGCGTGTTGAACCGCTCTTTCTTCCACAAGTACCGGCGCCACGCCATCGTCTTTTTGTTGGTGGTTGCCGCCTTCATTACGCCGAGCAGCGACCCTTTCACGCTGGGCATCGTCTTTTTCCCGCTTTACGGGCTCTATGAGCTGAGTGCGTTCTTCGTGAAGAAAGCGCCGGAAGAAGACGGGGAAGAAACGGCACTCGCGGAGTAAGGCAATAATTGCATTTTTCATACAAGGC
>CAYRFT010000176.1:0-4577 GCA_964423585.1 uncultured Parabacteroides sp.
CCGCCCGGATTTCTTTTTCCATGATGGAACAGATTGCGAATTATCTTGCAGGAATGTTCTTTAGCAATTCAAGCAGATGGCTCCACCACATGCCGACAGTCTTGATTTCTATTTTTTCGTTGGGCGAATGGACGTCACGCAATGTCGGACCGAATGATATCATGTCCAGCGCGGGATACTTTTCCAAAAACAAGCCACACTCCAGACCCGCATGGATAGCCATGATCTTCGGTTGCTTGTGGAAAAGGCGCTCGTAAGTTTCCTGCGCGACTTTCAGGATAACCGAATCCGGATTCGGCGCCCACCCCGGATAACCGTCGCCGTGCGACACCTCGGCGCCGGCCAGCAAGAATGCCGCGGCCACCTGGTTGGCTGCCATTTCCTTATACGATTCTATCGAACTCCGCTGGCTGGTTCCTATCAAAATCGTATGGTCCTCTTTCATCTTGACAGAAGCCAAGTTCGTGGATGTTTCTACCAAACCTGCCATGTCATGGCTCATTCCCAATACCCCGTGGGGGCATGCGTGCATGGCATAGATGACTTTCTCGGCCGTTTCCGGATCGATGCAGGTCTCAGGTTTAGATGTTGATTCCATTGCAAAACGGACATCCTTGTCAACATGCTTCAGTTCGTTTTCGACATTTGCCGCAAAATGATTTAACAGGACCCGTACAGTTTCTTTATCTTCAGGACGAAGACCTATCACGGCATGCGCTTCGCGAGCGATGGCATTCCGTAAGTTGCCGCCATCTATCGAGCAGAGCAAGAAATCCGTCTTGTTTTTCTTCAACAAGAACAAGAAACGGACCAATAATTTGTTGGCGTTGCCCAATCCTTTATGTATTTCACCTCCGGAGTGCCCTCCATTCAATCCCTTCACGTCGATCCGGAAATATTGACGGTCTGCCGGGGCTTGTCCTGCCTGATAATGGAATAAAGCTTGCGTATCTTTGCCTCCGGCGCAACCCATGAAGATCTGTCCTTCGTCTTCACTGTCCAGATTCAGCAAAATATTTCCGGTCATGAATCCGGGTTTCAAAGCCTTCGCTCCAGTCAAGCCTGTCTCTTCATCGATGGTAAACAAACATTCAATCGCGCCATGCTCGATCTTGTCAGAAGCCAGCAAAGCCAATTCCGCCGCGACACCAATGCCGTTGTCTGCGCCCAATGTCGTGCCATTGGCCCGAAGCCAATCCCCATCTACGATTGTCTCAATCGGGTCTTTCTCAAAATCATGTTTTGTCGCATTGTTCTTTTCACACACCATATCGACATGCGATTGCAACACGACTGTCTCCCGATTTTCCATGCCGGGAGTTGCCGGTTTAGACATGATGATATTGCCCACTTCGTCTTTCTTGTAGGCTACATGATTCTTCCGGGCAAAATCCTCCAAATAGGCAATGATTTTCTCTTCCTTTTTGGACGGGCGTGGAACTTTTGTGATCTCATCAAAATACTTCCACACAATCTGAGGCTCTAAATCTGTTATTTTCATTTCTTTTCAGGTATTAATGACGTTAATTACAGATGCAAATAAAACTTGTTGTCGAAAAAAAGTAGAATTAAATTGGGGAAAAGCTACTTTATAATCGGTGAAAGCCTTATATTTGCGCCCACAAATATATGGAAAATGCTAAAAACGTTATTGCTTGCATTCATAATTATTGTAATCTGCGTGGCATTGCTTTGTGTGAAAGTGCTTCTGAAGAAGGACGGACGCTTCCCGGACATACATATCGAAGGGAATAAGGATTTGGCCAAGAAAGGCATATATTGTGCTAAAACAGAGCATCGTCTGCAAGTTCAGCACAAGAATTTATATGATAGGCTGGGAAAAACAAACTGATAAAAACAAAAGATAATATTTTACATTTTATGAAGAACGTTAACTACATTATCAATGGTGTGCTATCTGTTGCCGTTGTGATTTTGTTTGTCATGCAATTTTCAGGTAAGAAAAAAATCAGTGAGGCTAAAACAATTGCCACGGAAAGCGGGAATACGGTTTCTGCTCTTCCTGTAGCGTATGTCAACGTTGATTCTCTGTTGGAGAATTATAATTATGCGAAAGACTTGAATGAAATCATTCTGAAAAAGGCAGAAAACTCAAGGGCCAATGTCAACCAAAAGGCGGCCTCCCTGCAAAGCGAGATGCAAGAATTCCAACGGAAAATAACCAATAACGCATTCTTGACCCAGGAAAGGGCGGAGCAGGAACAACAACGTTTGCTGAACAAACGCCAGGAACTTCAGGATCTTGACAATCGTCTGTCGCAAGAGCTGATGAGAGAACAGCAAAAACTGAATGAACAATTGCGCGATACAATCGTTTCCCAGTTGAAGGTTTTCAATCAGAACCGGGGTTTCCAGGTGGTATTCAGCAACACGGCCGGTGACAATATCCTATTGGCCGATGATGTTTATGATATCACATCCGAACTGTTGGAATACCTAAACAAGAACTACATCACCAAGAAATAAATCAAAAGCAGCGGCGGGGGTGGGACGTGCATCCGCCTAACGTGTCGAAGATTATCACCGTAAGACGATAGTTATGGTAATTGAACAGCGAATTACCGGTTCTGCCATGGCCGGTATCAAAGAATTGTATGGTGCGGATGTCGCAGAGGCGCAAGTGCAGTTGCAGAAGACAAAGAAAGAATTCAAAGGGCATCTTACGTTGGTCGTCTTCCCTTTCCTGCGCATCTCCAAGAAATCTCCGGAGCAAACGGCACAAGAATTGGGCGAATACCTGATTAAAAATGAACCGGCCGTGGCGGCGTTCAATGTCATCAAGGGTTTCCTGAACCTGACCGTCGCCTGTGGCTGCTGGATCGATTTGCTGAACGAAATCAATGCCGAGCCGCACTATGGCTTCACGGAGGCGACAGGGAGCTCGCCTTTGGTCATGGTCGAATACTCTTCCCCTAACACCAACAAGCCTTTGCACTTGGGGCATGTCCGCAACAATCTGTTGGGATATAGCCTGTCGAAAATCCTGGAAGCCAACGGGAACAAGGTTGTCAAGACAAATATCGTCAACGACCGGGGCATTCATATATGCAAATCCATGCTGGCTTGGCAGAAGTGGGGCAATGGCATCACGCCGGAAAAAGCAGGCAAGAAGGGCGACCACTTGATCGGCGATTTCTATGTCTTGTTCAGCAACAAGCTGAAGGAGGAGGCTTCGGCGCTCGAAGCCCAAGGGATGTCCAAGGAAGAAGCCGAAGCCGCGTCTCCTTTGATGCGGGAAGCCCGTGAAATGCTCCGCAAGTGGGAAGCCGGCGACCCGGAAATACGCTCGTTGTGGAAAATGATGAACGACTGGGTGTATGCCGGGTTCGATGAGACCTACAAGATGATGGGCGTCAGCTTCGACAAGATCTATTACGAATCCGAGACTTATTTGGAAGGCAAAAGCAAGGTGCTGGAAGGGCTGGGCAAAGGCATCTTCTATCGCCGGGAGGACGGTTCGGTTTGGGCGGACCTGACTGCCGAGGGCTTGGACGAGAAGCTTCTGCTGCGTGCCGACGGGACTTCGGTTTACATCACGCAGGACATCGGCACGGCGAAATTGCGCTTCGACGATTATCCGATCAACAAGATGATCTACGTCGTGGGAAACGAACAGAACTATCACTTCCAGGTGTTGTCCATCTTGCTCGACAAGCTCGGGTTCGAGTTCGGCAAGGGGCTGGTGCATTTCTCCTACGGCATGGTCGAATTGCCGGAAGGGAAGATGAAGAGCCGCGAGGGGACCGTGGTCGATGCCGACGACTTGATAGATGAGATGATCGACACGGCCCGCGAGATCTCCCAGGAACTGGGGAAGCTGGACGGCCTGGCGCGGGAAGAGGCCGATGACATTGCCCGCATGGTCGGCTTGGGCTCGCTGAAATACTTCATCCTGAAGGTAGATCCGCGCAAGAACATGACGTTCAACCCGAAAGAATCGATCGACTTCAACGGCAACACCGGTTCTTTCATCCAATACACGCACGCGCGGATCCGCTCGGTGTTGCGCAAGGCGGCGGAAGAAGGCATCGTCTTGCCTGCCGCGCTGCCCGCCTGCTCCGGGCTTTCGGAAAAGGAGGAAGGGCTGGTCCAGAAGCTGGCCGACTTCAAGGCGGCCGTGAAGGAGGCCGGCGAGACATACAGCCCCGCCTTGATTGCCAATTATGTTTACGATTTGGTGAAAGAATACAACCAGTTCTACCATGACTTCTCGATCCTGCACGAGGCCGACGGGCGGCTGAAGATGTTCCGCCTCGTCCTTTCCGCCAACGTGGCCAAGATCGTGAAGGATGGCATGGCCCTGCTGGGCATCGACGTCCCGGAACGGATGTAAGCCCTGCTCCCGCCCGCCTTTTTTCCCCTTGCATTCCTGCAAACACGCTTTTCACGCGCCTCCCCGTGCCGCACGGAGGGGGCGTTGCCGCTTTTGGGGGAGGAAAACTTGTCCCCCGGGGCAAATCTCCGGCTTTTTCCACCCGGATATGGGCCTGCCAGCCGTGCGGGGAGGGTCTTGCACGGGCATTTTTGTATCAAAAAAAGTATTTTGCTACATAAAA
>CAYRFT010000177.1:0-4561 GCA_964423585.1 uncultured Parabacteroides sp.
GGATTATAACCGTCGGGAGCCTTGATTACCCCTTCTCCGGGAAGAATCCCCCCGTCCCGCGCCGTGGACGGCAAAAAACCGGGCGGAATATTGCCGTCCGGCTGCCCGGAGGGCCCTTTTCCGGGCGGATTGGGGCTTTCCGGCCTTAAAACATGGTTTCCCCCGGGCGGAAAAACAGGGCCGCAAGGGCCTTACCCGCAGCGGGAAGCACCGCAATTGGTGCAAATCAGGCAACCTTCCTGATAGACCAAGGTCTCCTGGCTGCAATTGGGGCATTTCTGGCCTTTCGCTTCCGTCCCGTTCGGCAAATACTTCTTCAAGGCCCGCTCCACGCCGTTTTTCCACGTATTGATCGATTCGTTGTTCAGGTCCATGCCCTGGACCAGCTTGATGACCTGGTCGATGGGCATGGCATAACGCAGCACCCCCGAAATCAGCTTGGCATAGTTCCAATATTCAGGGTCAAACTTGCCGTCCAATCCTTCGATGGTCATCTTATAGCCCCGCTTGTTCTTGAACTGGAAGTCGTAATGCTTCTTCCCGTCCTCGTCGTAGCTTTTTATGATCGACCCCTTCGATATGTTTTTCGGGAGCATGATGCCTTCCTCGTCGTCGGCAAGGCCCGTGAAGATCTCGTAGGGGCGGCCGTTCAGCAAGCCGACGAACGCAATCCACCTCTCCTTGTTGTTCTGGAAACGGACGACATCCGCCTCCAACTCCCTGGGACGGGTGGAAACGATCACCGGAGGCTGCATGCAGTCGCAATCTTCTTTCTTTTTCTTCTTGTCCGTCGCGAGCAGCACGCCCGAGCGGGAGCCTTCGCGGTAAACGGTACAGCCCTTGCAGCCGCTCTTCCAGGCCTCGACATACAGCTGGTTCACCAGCTCTTCCGACACCGTGTTGGGCAGGTTGATGGTCACGCTGATGGAATGGTCAACCCATTTCTGGATGCGCCCCTGCATCCGGACCTTCTGCAGCCAGTCCACGTCGTTGGAAGTCGCCTTGAAGTAGGGAGACTTTTCGACCAAGCCGTCAACCTCCTTCTGGGTATATTTCTTTGTCACCGAATAGCCATTGGCCTGCATCCAGGTGACGAACTTGTGGTGGAACACGATGTATTCCTCAAACGCATCCCCCGTCTCGTCAACATAATCGACCCGCACGTCCGTATCGTTCGGATTCACTTTCCTGCGGCGCTTGTAAACGGGCAGGAAGACAGGCTCAATGCCGGAAGTCGTCTGGGTCATCAGGCTCGTCGTCCCCGTGGGGGCGATTGTCAGGCAGGAAATGTTGCGGCGGCCATATTTCACCATGTCCTCATACAAGGAAGGATCGGCTTCCTTCAGGCGGTTGATGAAGGGGTTCTTTTCTTCCCTTTTGGCGTCATAGATTTCAAAAGCGCCGCGTTCCTTTGCCATGTTCACGGACGAACGGTAAGAGGCTATGGCCAAGGTGCGCTGCACCGTCTCCGCGAAATCCGTGGCTTCCTCCGTCCCGTAACGCAAATTCAGCGCGGCCAGCATGTCGCCTTCCGCCGTGATGCCCACGCCCGTGCGGCGCCCCATCAACGTCTTGCGCTGGATCTTCTCCCACAAATAATGCTCCGGCCGCCTGATTTCCATGGATTCGGGGTCCGATTCGATTTTCTTCAATATCAATTCGATCTTTTCGGATTCCAAATCAATGATGTCGTCCATTATGCGCTGGGCCAGTCCCACATGCTTCTTGAACAAATCAAAATCGAAATAAGCGCCCGGGGTGAAAGGATCGACGACGTATGAATACAGGTTGATCGCCAGCAAGCGGCAACTGTCATAGGGGCACAGAGGGATTTCCCCGCAAGGATTGGTCGATATCGTGCGGAAACCCAGGTCGGCATACGAGTCCGCCACCGATTCACGCAGAATGGTATCCCAAAACAAAACCCCGGGTTCTGCCGACTTCCAGGCGTTATGGATAATCTTTTCCCACAAGGCCGCGGCGTCTATCTCCTTCACATACGTCGGGTTTTCCGAAAGGACGGGATATTGCTGCCGGTACATCTTCTTGTTAATGACGGCATCCATGAATTCGTCGTCTATCTTGACGGAGACATTCGCCCCCGTCACCTTCCCTTCCACCATCTTGGCATCAATAAAAGACTCGGAATCCGGATGCTTGATGGAAACAGAAAGCATCAAGGCCCCCCGACGGCCGTCTTGCGCCACCTCCCGCGTGGAGTTCGAATACCGCTCCATAAAAGGGACAAGGCCTGTCGAGGTCAACGCCGAATTTTTCACGGGGGAACCTTTCGGACGGATATGGGACAAATCATGCCCTACCCCGCCCCTGCGTTTCATCAACTGGACCTGTTCCTCGTCGATTCGGATAATGGCCCCATACGAATCGGCCGACCCGTCCAACCCTATGACAAAGCAATTGGACAACGACGCAACCTGATAATCGTTCCCGATTCCCGTCATCGGGCTTCCCTGGGGGATTATATAACGGAAATGGTCAAAAAGGCCGAACAGTTCCTGCTCGGACAAAGGGTTAGGATACTTGTTTTCAATGCGCGCTATTTCACGGGCCAGACGCCAGTGCATGTCCACCGGCGACTGCTCATAAATATTCCCAAAAGCATCTTTCAGGGCATATTTGTTTACCCATACTTTCGCCGCCAATTCATCCCCGGTGAAGTATTCCAACGATGCTTTATAAGCCTCGTCAAAAGTATAGATTTTATGTTCCACGGCTTGTTCTTTTATATAATTACGATTCAAAATCAACTTTTCAGCAGGCTCTCTATCTCTTCAACGGAAGTGCGGAAAGATTTGTTGGTATCAATCTGATCCTTGATGGTCTTGCAGGCATGCAAAACGGTCGCATGGTCTTTCTTCCCAACGATTTTCCCGATATGGGAAAAAGAGCACTCGGTATATTTCTTCGCCAAATACATCGTTATCTGGCGCGCCTGGACTATTTCACGCTTGCGCGAGTTCGTCTGAATGGCGGCCAACTCCAGATTAAAGTACTTGCAAACCGTTTCCTGTATCGACTGGACCGAAATCCGCTTCTTCTCCAGACGTATGGACAAGCTTACCACCCGTTTGGCCAGAGGCATGTCTATTTCTTTGTTGTTCACCAATGAATTAGCCATCAACGAAACCAATATGCCCTCCAGGTCCCGGGCATTTTCCGTGACATTGCCGGCAATGAAGTCAAACACTTCGTCCGGCATTACGATGCCGTCATGCTCCATCTTGTTTCTCAGGATTTTCTTCCGCAAATCCAGATCAGGGCGGTTCAACTCTGCCGTCAATCCCCACTTCAGGCGGGTAAACAGGCGTTCCTCCATCCCTTGAAGTTCCACCGGGGGCTTATCCGATGTCAAGACGAGCTGCTTGTTCAGCATGTGCAGATGGTTGAATATATGGAAGAACGTGTTTTGCGTCTTGTCCTTGCCTATGAATTCTTGCACGTCATCCAGCAGCAGCACATCAACGCCTTGATAAAAATACAAGAAATCGTTCACGTTATTCTTCCGGACAGCATCCGTAAATTGAGTGCCGAACAAATGCGCCGACACATACAAGACCCTCTTGCCGGGATGAGCTTCCTGAATCCGGTTGCCTATGGCATGGCACAGATGCGTCTTGCCCACCCCCGACGCCCCGAATATGAACATCGGATTGAAGGCCGTCTTCCCCGGATTCCGGGCAATCGCCTCGCTGGCCGAACGTACCAGCTTGTTGCTCTCCCCTTCAAAATAGTTGTCAAAATTATATTTGGGGTTCAGATAAGAATTCCAATCCTGGGGCGCGCGCTGGTCAAACAGGCCGGGAACGGAAGAACGGGCGGGAGACGCTTTCACGGCGGGTTCCGGACGGCAATCCATCATGGAGCCTTCGTCCGTCACGTCACCGTAAGTGGCCACGCGGTATATCAAAGAAACCTCCGCCCCCATCACCCGCCGCACGACGGGCAACAGCAAATTCTGGAAATTGGCTTCTATGTACTCGCCAAAGAAATTTGAAGGCACCAGTATCCTAAACTCCTTCTTTTCATTAAACGAATAAGGGATAATCGGGCGGAACCACGTATTGAACTGCTCCTCCGGAATGATGTCCCTAATGATTTCAACGCACTTGCTCCACAATATTTGACAATCAGATCGCATCGCTTTTGTCTCTCCAAAACTATTTCTCGTTTTTATTCGGATAGCAAAGTTTAGAAATAAATTCTTTTAAAAAAAATCCGATTTGTCTTGTTATTTACAAATAATTTTATCCGTCTTAATCTCAACAATTTAATACACAACCTTAATTTTCAGTCGATTATATCTCCGCACATGGATGAATTGGAGCAAAAGCCCACCATTCATTATCATTTTGTCAGGACCCGTCCCCCCGGGCCGCAAGCGGGCAGGAAAACCTATTCTTCTAAAAAAAAAGTATTTATACGGCCGTCTTCATTTGCCGGAAAAATATTTGAAAAAAACAGAAAGACAAAGTAAAAATTTTTTCCTCCGGGGAATTAAAGTTTCCCATAAGGTGCGAGGGCCTTTTCCCGCTCCTCCGAC
>CAYRFT010000178.1:0-4555 GCA_964423585.1 uncultured Parabacteroides sp.
TTCCCGTCCATGTCGGTGATGGTGCCGGTGGTCGTGCCTTTGATAACGATATTGGCACCGATGACGGGCACGCCCGCAGGATCCAGCACGGTTCCTGTAATCTTGTGGTCCTGTTGGGCGGCAGCCGGCGCGGCGGCCAATTCTTTCTCCCGACGCATCAGCATGATATTCTCCCCTTCGATGGCATAGACGATATCCGTGCCGTCGAAGATGGCCGACAAGACTTCGGCAGTTGTCTTGTTTACCGCGTTGACGCTCGTTTTTCTCTTTAGATCCACTTCGTTCTTGTCATAGACGAACAGATAATCGGTCTGCCGCTCTATTTCCGAAAGGATTTTCCCGGTGGATACATTGTCCGCCGAGATGTTCACGCGCATGGTTTGTGCATTCCCCGTCGCGAAGACGCCCATGGAAACGACAAACAGCAAAGCAAAGGTTAGTTTCATGGCTCGGTTTGTTTTTATGGGTATTTTAATGTTTGGCGTTAACAGCCTTATACAGTTATTTTTCATACATTTGTAACGTTTTTATGTGAATACTGATTAATTCATGCGGACGATGGATGTCCGCGGGGTTAATGCGGGAGGTGTTGCAGCATCTCCCGTTTCTTTTGTTCTTTTCTCTTCATTTTACCATAGGCATTCGATTTAAAGGGTTACTACTCTTATTTGATGATGATCCGGTTCGATCCCTCGTCCATGGAGTAGGTGAATCTGTGCTTCAGCCGCAATACTTTCAAGATGTGCTCCACCCCGTCGTCTATGCGGAACTTCCCGGTATAGCGGTATTTCAGCAAAGACGGCCTCCGGACGACAATATCGATATCGAAATACAATTCCAGCTTCTCCATCAGGCTGCCGATGGATTCATCATCGAGGCACAGCAGGCCTTCCTTCCAGCGGAAACAGTCCTTGTCCCCAATGGCCGAGCGGACAAGCCGGTCCCCGTCGGCGGAGACCTGTTCGTCCGGCTTCAAGCGGACTGCCTGCGATTTGTCCGCGCCGGAGACCTCCACGCTCCCTTTCAGCAGGGAGGCTTCAAACTGGCCTTTCTCCTTGTAGGCCCTCACGTTGAATTCCGTGCCCAGCACTTTCACGTCGTACTTGGACGTATGGACGGTAAACGGCATCCCCTCCTTGCGGGTCACTTCAAAGTACCCTTCCCCGTCCAGCTCCACGTCCCGGGCTTCTTTCCGGAAACGTTCCGGGAACTTCAGCGTCGAGCGGGAATTCAGCCAGACCTTGGTCCCGTCGGCCAGCAGCAGTTCGGCCCGCTGCCCCGCCGGGACAATCACGGTCTGCACGCCCGCCGGTTCTTCCCTCCAGTCGAAGAAGGCTTTCATCCCGGCAAGGGCAATCAGGACGGCCGCCGCCACCTTCAGGAACTCCATCCAGACGGGCTTCCGCGCCGGCTTCTTCTCCGGCACGAATCCCTCGACGGGGCTCCACAGGGAAATGTCGTAAAGCTTGTGCAACGAGAGGTAGCGGCGCATGTGTTCCGGCTCTTCGTCCAGCCAGCGCACCACCCGCTCCCTTTCCTCCGGGGTCGTCTCTCCCTTGATGTATTTCATCAGCAATTCATCCATGGCTTTCCGGTCTTTCCCTTATAACGTTTCATGGAAAGACATCCCTAAACGGAAAGCCGTCTTTTTTTGAAAAAAAGGAAGGGGCGGGCGCGCCGCCGTGCCTAAAGGGCGGGACGGGGGTCACACCTGTTTACCACCGTCATGGGAGAAAATCCGTGGGGGGGGGGAAAATCCGGCCAGTTCCGACAAGATGCAGAACCAGACGAGCCACAGGGGCAGGTAGTCTTTCAGGGCGACGCGCAAGATCTTCAGCGTTTTCGTGATGTGGTACTCCACGGTCTTCGGCGAGAGGCGCCTCCTCTCGGCAATCTCGTTCACCGTCAGGTTGCCCATGCGGTTCAGCCAGAAGATTTCCCGCGTCTGCCGGGGCAAGGCGTTCAAGGTCCGCCGGACGATCTGCCGTATCTCGTCCACGTAAAGCCCGTGCGGGTCGCAGGCCTCCAGGGCGGAGACCCGTATCTCCAGGTCGCGCATGGCCGCCTCTTCCATGCTCTCCAAGGCCTTCAGCTTGTGCATCTCGGAGCGCAAATGGTCGATGGCCTTGTTTCTCAGGATGGTGACCAGCATGGCCTCCGACACGTCCTCTCCCGAGTTCTTCAGGACTTGCCAATATCTGAACAGCGATTCGGCGGCAATGTCTTCCGCCGCCATGTCGTCGTGCACATACGACTTGGCAAACAGGAACGCGCGCCTGTAGTTCCGTTCATATAGCTTCGCAAAGTCTTTTTCCCTCATTTTCCCTGCCGCTTTTGTGCTTTTGCGTGGCAAATATAAAGAATTTTATGAAAAGGAAACATTCCCTGCCGATAATTCCCGGTTGCCGCCCCGGATGCCCCGCGCCGGTCCCTTGGGATCATTCGGTCCGATCCCTCCTGCAACGACACCTTGTGCTATCCTGCACAAACACCCTGTGCTATGCTGCACAAACACCTTGTACTATCCTGCACAAACACCTTATGCTATTCTGCACAAGTACCCTGTGCTACTCTGCACAAACACCTTGTGCTACTCTGCACAAGCACCCTTTGCGCATAAGCCACGCAGGACGGACCGCCTGCAAGCGGAATCCCGTTGCCCTTCCCTTGGCCGCGGCGGCGCGGATTCTTTCCGGCGAAAGAGGCGGGACGGGCAAAATTGCCTATCTTTGCCGCAAACGGGAACAAATACGGGACGGATATGGAAAAGTTGCGAATCATGATGTGCCTGGCCGCCCTCCTGTGGGCTGCCCCCGGGTCCTGCCCCGCCAAAGGAGATGCCCGGGTAAGGGTCGGGGCGGAAAGGACGGAGGCCGTCGCCCGGCTTCTGGAAGGCAAGCGGGTGGGGATAGTGGCCAACCGCACCTCCTGCCTGGACGGAGGGCGGCGGCATCTTTTGGATGCCTTGCTCGGGAGCGGGGTGGATGTCAGATGCGTGTTCGCCCCCGAGCATGGCTTCCGGGGGACGGAGGATGCCGGCGCGGAGGTGGAAGACGGGAAGGACGCGCGGACGGGCATCCCGGTCGTTTCCATCTACGGGAAGCACAAAGGCCCGACGGCCGCCCAACTGGAAGGCATCGACGTGGTGGTGTTCGACCTGCAAGACGTGGGGGCGCGCTTCTTCACCTATATCAGCACGATGCACTACGTGATGGAGGCATGCGCGGAGAACGGGAAGCCGCTTGTGGTGCTGGACCGCCCGAACCCGAACGACTACGTGGACGGCCCGGTGCGGCAGGAGGGCTTCAAGTCGTTCGTGGGGGTTGACCCGATCCCGCTGCTGCACGGCCTGACGGTCGGGGAGCTGGCCCGCATGATCAACGGCGAGGGCTGGCTGGAGGCCGGGAGGGGCTCGTGCGAGCTGCACGTCGTCAAGGTCGAGAACTGGAAGCACGGGGAGCCGTACCTGTTGCCTGTCAAGCCCTCGCCCAACCTGCCCGGCAGCCAGGCCGTCAGGCTTTACCCGTCGCTCTGCTTCTTCGAGGCGACGCCCTTCAGCATCGGGCGCGGGACGCATCATCCTTTCGAGGTGATAGGCTACCCGGACGAGAAATACGGGGACTACACGTTCACTCCCGTCTCCCTGCCGGGCTTCGACACGGACCCGCTGCAGAAAGGCAGGCTCTGCCACGGGACAGACCTGCGGGAGTATCCCTTCGGGGGAGGGCTGACCTTGCGTTTCGTCTTGGATTTCTACCGGAAGGCGGGAGAGGATGCCGCCTTTTTCTTCTCGCGCCCCGGCTGGTTCGACCTGCTGGCGGGGACGGACAAGCTGCGCCGCCAAATCATCGGCGGGCTTTCTGAAGAGGAGATCAGGGCTTCGTGGAAAGAGGAATTGGAACGGTACAAGGAGATGCGCCGGAAGTACTTGCTCTATCCGGACTACGGCGAGTGATCAGGCGGGCGGGGGAACGGGGATGCCCCGCCCTGCCGCCCTGCCTGCCCGCGCTTTTACTTCTGCAGCAGGAACACGACGTTCCCTTCGCCATCGACCAATTGCGCCTCGTTGGCGTTGGCGCCCGCCTTGACGGCCTTCACCGCCTCGAACGACTGCAGGATCTTCCTTTCCGTGTCCATGTCGGGGCAGTTTATCATCGTGGTGAGCCCGTGGCCGATGGAGATGGCCGAGGCATTCTTCTCATCCACCGTCACGTCCGTGTTGAACATGTTGCAGCCGGCGTTGCCGTGCAGTTTGTTCTCCTTCATGTCGAATTCCATGAAAGGCGCGTTCCTTGCCGTCACCTTTTCGCCTTTCACTTCCACGATGTTCCACTTGCCCTCCAGGCCGCGGGCCGTCATTTTGGCATTCGAACAGGCTGCCAGTGCCCCGACAAAAGCCGGGACCGCCCAAACATACATCAAAAACTTTTTCATACGCTTATTCATTATTAATGTTATGAGATTTCGTCCGCTTACATAGAATAGATAGGGAAAAAGGGCAGGATGTTCACCCGTTTCCTCATATTTAATTCTATTTAACGACCTTTATACGGCC
>CAYRFT010000179.1:0-4555 GCA_964423585.1 uncultured Parabacteroides sp.
CGTACAGGAGAGGACGGGAGGGCGTGTTCAACGCGGGGAGGACGGGACGAAGCGGATGTGCAGCACCACCAGCTCGGAATGCGTGCCGACGCGGTAGGCAGGCCCGGCGCAGCCATAGCCGGAGGAGACATAGTGCTGCGTCCCTCCCTTGCTGTAATATCCGTAAGGGCACTCGTAGAAGAGTTTCAGCCAGAGGGAGTAAGGCCACAACTGGCCGTTGTGCGTATGCCCGTGCAGTCCCAGATCGGCGTGGTTCATGCGCAACTCGGAGAAGCTCCAGGGCTGGTGGTCCACGACGATCAGCGGCTTAGTCTCGTCCAGCCCGGCGACGAGCCGCCGCAGGGGGAGGCGTTTCCGGTTGATGAAATCATCGCGCCCGACGAGGTAGAACGACGAATCGGGCGAGGCCACCGAGTCTTTCAGGAGGATGGAGAACTTGCGGAACCAGCGTTCCTTGGCGAAGCGGTTGGCCCGGTACTCGTGGTTGCCGTAAGTCGTATATACGCCCAAGGGAGCCCGCAGCCGCCTGAAGTCCTCTTCGATGCGGGCGTTCTCGGCGAAGCGCGACTCGTAGTCCACGATGTCCCCCGCCATGACGACCAGGTCAGGCCGCTGCTCGTTGCTCAGCCTGACGAGGAGGCGCGCCTGCTCCTTGCCGACGACCTCCCCGAGGTGGAGGTCCGACACCAGCACCATCTTCAGGCTGTCGCGCGGGCTGCTCCCCTTGGGCAAGTCGATGTAGAGATGCCTGACGACGGGATGCAGCACGTTGAGATGCCCCTTGTAGAGCAAGATTCCCGTCCCCGCGAGGAAGAGCGCGAACAGGATGCGCCCCGCCTCCTCCCGGTGGTCCAGGACGAAGGAGGGCAGCCACTCCCTCCGCCGCCTGCTGAGCCGGACGGCCTCCAAGCACAACAGCCCCATCGCGATGTATATGCTGCCGATATACCACGTGTTGCAGATGTTCATGATGGGGATGAAGACCGAATCGGGCAACTCGTCGCGGAAGAAGAAGCCAAACAGGTACAGGCATATCTCGGAGAGGAACAGGAGGAGATAGGACGCCTGCCACCCCCTCCGGCGGGGCAAAACCCGGCGGCTGCGCCAGTATATATAAGGATTCAGCAGCAACTGGGCGATGATCGACTGGATGAACACTCTCATGCGCGATGCCTTTTAACGGAAAGTGAGGTTGAAGACGACCATCTCGCCGCGCGTCCCGATGCGGAAGGGCGGCCCCCAGAGGGAAAGGCCGGAGGAGACGTAGATGTGGGTGTTCCCCTTGCGCCGGTAGCCGTGGCTGACCTCGAACAGGCGGGCGGTAATCAGGTTCAGGGGCCAGACCTGCCCGTCGTGCGTATGCCCGCTGAACTGCAAGTCGATGCCCGCCCGGGCGGATTCCTCCAAATGGTACGGCTGATGGTCGAGCAGCAGCAACGGGTGCCCGGCAGGCAGCGTGTCCGCCAGTCGGGAGAGCTCCTTGCGCCGGGGGTTCTGCCGGTCGTCGCGCCCGATCAGCCGGATGCCGCCGGGCAAGGCCGCGACAGAGTCCTGCAGCCACCGGATGGAGGTCCGCTGCCGGATGAACGCCCGGCATTCCTCCACGCCGCCGTAGTACTCGTGGTTGCCCGGCACCATGAACACGCCCAGCGGCGCCTGCAGCCCCCGAAGCACTTCTTCCATGTGCTGCTCGGCGACGGGCTTCAGGCTGCCGTCGATCAAATCGCCCGCGATGAGAATCAGGTCAGGCCTCTCCTCCCGGATCATCCGCACGTACTGGCGGAGCCTCCTGCCCGTCGTCCCGTACCCCAAGTGGATATCGCTGACGGCCGCTATGCGCAGCTGCTTCATCCCGGGGGCTTCCTTGTCGATATGCAGGTCGATGACCTTCTTCACAGGATGCGAATAACGGACATATCCGCCCGCCAGCAGCAAGACGGTCAGTCCAAAGCATGCCGCGAAGCGGTGGCTGAAGCAAATGTTGAAAACCCGGAGCAGGTCGGCGGACAGGAGCAGCAGCACCATATACAGGGTAAAGACCAGCCAGCCCGTCCCGATGTAATACAGCAGGTGCAGGAAGGGATTGAACGCGGGCAAGTCGCGGTGCCCGAAAAGGCAGAAGAACGAGCAAGTCCCCGCCCAGTAACAGGCGGAGAGAAGGCATTTCCAGAAAAGCGGAAGCGCATGCAGGATCTCCCAGCCACGGAGGTACACGTAGCCGTTCCCCAGCAGGTACAAGGCAATCATCAGCAAAAAGAACAGAGGCATATACAACAACTATTATGAATCCGACACGTTTCAATTCAAGGCAAAAGTAATGAATTTTGGCTTATGTGCCGCCGGGGCGGGCGCACAAAAACAGCGCGGCATGCCCTTGCCCGCCGCCCGCCCAAAATATTTCCCGCCCTTGCTTGAAAAGCCTGAGAACATCGCTATCTTTGCGTCGCGATAGAACTTGCACAATTTAAACCGTAATCATCATGGCACACCATCAGTTAGACGAACTGGATGAGAAGATATTGAAGTTGATTATAAGCAATGCGCGGATGCCTTTCCTGGAAGTGGCCCGCGAATGTAACGTTTCAGGCGCGGCCATCCATCAGCGCATCCAAAAACTCACGAACTTAGGTGTCATCAAAGGCTCTGAATTCATCGTGGACAACACGAAAGTAGGCTACGAGACATGCGCCTACATCGGCCTGTACCTGAACTCGCCGGGACAGTTCCCGACGGTGACGGAAGCGCTGAAGAAAATCCCCGAAGTCGTGGAATGCCATTATACGACGGGGCAATACGATCTGTTCATCAAGATTTATGCAAAGAACAACCAGCACCTGCTGAGCATCATACACAATAAACTGCAACCGCTCGGCCTGGCACGCACCGAATCCTTGATTTCTTTCAAAGAAGCCTTCAAACGCCACTTGCCGATAGACCTGGCTGAAGATGATGAATGAGGGAGGGAGCGGGAAACTGGCCATCCGCCGGGCGCGGCCATCCGACTTGGAGGCGATCATGCACGTGTTCGACTGCGCGCGCCGCTTCATGTCGCGCACCGGCAATCCGACGCAGTGGGCCGACGGCTACCCGGAGGCTTCCCTCATGGCGGAAGAAATATCAAAGGGGCATTGCCATGTGTTTGCCGATTCCTCGGGGAAGGTCGTGGCGACTTTCTGCTACATCGCGGGCGACGACCCGACATACCATCTGATTGAAGGAGGGAAGTGGCTCAACGACGGGCCATACGCCGTGCTGCACCGCCTGGCATCGGACGGAAGCCATCCGGGGATTGCGGACTCGTGCCTGGAATGGTGCTTCACGAAGACCGCCAACTTGCGCGTGGATACGCACCGCGACAACAAAGTGCTCCGGCATATCCTGTCGAAGCACGGCTTCACCTATTGCGGAATCATCCATGTGCGCGGCCATTCCCCGCGCCTGGCTTACCAGAAGATCATTTGAGGGCGGACGGACCCCGGCAATCCCCAACGCCTTCACGGCCGTCCGCAAAAAGAAAACCCTCCTGCAAGTCCGCGACTTGCAGGAGGGTCCATGCCTTGTCCCCGCCGACGGGCCAAGGGAAGAAGCCTCACAGCTTGTAAGCTCCCTTGCGCGGGACGTCCACTTCGGCCGGGTCTCCTTCATAGCCGACGGAGCCGCTGCCTGAGATGCGCGCCTTGACCGCCTCTGAAGCATGGCACACGATGTCGCCCGAACCCGCCACGCTCGCCTCCACGCGCTTGGCTTCCAGCCTGCGGGCATGCACGTCTCCCGAACCCGCCAGGATGTATTCGGCCGTCTCGGAAGTGCCGCCCAGCCCGATGTCGCCCGAGCCCGCCACGCTCGCCTTCACATGGCCGGCCGCCGCATTCTCCACCACCAAGTCGCCCGAACCGTTCAGCGTGGCTGTCAGCACGCCGCACGCCGCCTGCCGGATATCGATATCTCCCGAACCGCTCAGATCCACCGTCAAATCGCCCGTGCAACGGATGTCCGGGACATTCACGTCGCCCGACCCCACAAGCTCCAACTGCATTTCCGAGGTTGACAGCCCGTTGCAGAACGTCAAATCGCCCGAGCCCGCCAGGAAAGCCGCCCGCAGGTCAGGCGCAAAGACGCGCACCTCCAGTTTCTTGTATAGCAAGTGGAAGCCCTGCTTCTTGCCCACCTCCAGGGTATGCCCCGTCACCTGCACCTCCACCAGATCCACCAGGTTGTCCGAAGTGCAGATTTCCACTTTCGGCTCGCCTTCCTGCCGGGTGAAAAACACGTCGAACGAACCCACTATGCGGAGCCTGTCGAAAGGGTCCACCCGGATTTCCTTGGTCACATAATTCTTGCTGCCCACGATCCTCTTTTCATCCCTCATGCCGGCAACGCACGAGGCGGTCACGACAAAGACAAACGCCAGAGCCGCCGCCACACCTGTCCTTTTCATTTCCATGATGTTTGAATTTTAAATGTTGATTCTTGTATTCTTCTGCCCGCAAAATTAAAACATTTCCCGACAAACAACAGGGATTGGACCGGATTCCTGCCATTTAATTTCGCGATG
>CAYRFT010000180.1:0-4551 GCA_964423585.1 uncultured Parabacteroides sp.
CCCATCCTGCCGATATACCTCGATTCGGAGTTCGCGGCCGACAAGGACACGATAGGCCTGGTGCTTTCCGGTTACGTCGTGGCGGCTCTCCTCGTGCGCCCGTTCAGCGGCTTCATCATGGACAGCTTCGACCGCAGGAAAGTGCTGATGCTATGCTTTTTCTTCTTTTTCATCCTGTTCACCGGCTATGTCTGGGCGGTCTCGTTGTGGATGTTCGCCCTCGTGCGGACGGTACACGGGCTCCCGTTCGGTGCAACGACGGTGGCGAACAGCACGGTGGCCGTAGATGTCCTCCCGTCGTCGCGGCGCAACGAGGGGATGGGCTTTTACGGGCTGAGCAACAACCTGGCGATGGCGATTGCCCCCACGGCGGGCATATACGTGTATTCCGCCACGGGCGACTTCCGCCTCTTGTTCTGGATTTCGTTCGTCGTGGCAGGCCTCGGTTTCCTCGCCGCCTCGTCAATCAAGCCGCGCGGACGGCTCAAGGTGGCTAACAAGGCGAAGCTGGGCTTGGACCACTTCTTCCTCAGCCGCGGCTGGCTCCTGGCGGTCAACATCATGCTTTTCGGGCTGTGCTGGGGCGTGATAAGCAATTACGTGGCGATATACAGCCAGGAAGAGCTTGGCATTACGGACGGGTCGGGGATATTTTTCGCCGTCATCGCCACGGGGCTTTTCGTGTCGCGCCTCTACGGTGCCAAATCGCTCCGCGAGGGGAAGCTGACGGAGAATGCGTTGCAGGGAGCCGCCCTGTCGTCGGTGGGCCTCACCCTGTTCGCGCTGTCGTCGGGGACGTGGGCGTATTATCTCTCGGCATTGCTGCTGGGCTTGGGCAACGGGCGGATGTATCCGGCGTTTTTGAACATGTTTATCGACATGGCGCGGAACGACCAGCGCGGCACCGCCAACTCCACGATACTGACGTCATGGGACTTGGGGATGGGTGCCGGAATCCTTGCCGGCGGTCTCCTGATGGAATATGCCAACTACCCCGCGGTGTTCCTCTTTACGGCTTCTTGCCAGGTGGCGGGGACTTTGTTGCTGCTTTTCTTCACGCGCCGGTTTTTCCTGAAACGCAAGCTCCACGACTGACCGCCGCGCGGAGGGTCATGGGGCAGAAACCAGGAATATGGACAGCAAGATGGAGAAAAGCAAGACGTTGCGTGCCGTATGGGCCAGTGTCAGGTTCAGCTCTTTCCCGTTTTTCCGTCTCATTTCCTGCCACGTCGCAATGAACAGGACAAAGAACAGGCCGAAAGCGGCCGGCATCCAGAGGGAGGCTTGCACCAGAAGGGGAAAGACAAGCGACAGCGCGACGATTCCGTTCAGCAGATAGAATATCCGCCCGAAACGACGCCCGAAAAGGACGATGGTCGTCCGCTTCCGTGCCGCCTTGTCCTGCGCATAGTCCCGATAATTGTTGACGACCAAGATATTGACCGACAACAGTCCGACGGCGACGGACAGGAGCAAAGACAGCAGCGAGAAACTCAAGGCCTGCACGTAGTAGGTGTAGCAGACGGGAATGATGCCGTAGAAGAGCAGGACGCACACGTCGCCCAGTCCGTTATAGGCCAAAGGAAACGGGCCTGCCGAGTAGGCAAGCACGCCCAACGCGATGGCAATCCCTATGGGAATCAGTTCCCAACCGGCAAAGAAAAGGAGCATGCATCCGCAGAGGCAGGCCGCCCCCAACGTGATGAAAGTGCCGGCCAGCATGCTTTCGGGCTTGATCCAGCCTTGGGCGACGGCCCGTTCCGGACCGAGGCGGTCGGCGCCGTCGGCTCCTTTCCTGGAGTCGAAGTAATCGTTGGCGAAGTTGCTGGCTATCTGCGCCAGCAATGCTACCAGGACGCAAAGCAGGGCGGGAATCCATTGGAAGAAACCGTCGCGGAAAGCCAGTGCCGACCCGACCAGAACCGGACTTACGGATGCCGGGAGCGTGCGCGGGCGGGCGGCTTCCAGCCAGGCTTTCCCTTTACTTGGTGATGATGCGTTCTTCATGACGTTGATGTTTTATCGGGTGAACGTTCGGTTAGAAATCGATCAATAACCGTACATTGACTTGCCGCCCGGTCAGATAATTGGGAACGGCGAACCGGTTATTGTCGGAACGGGCAATCCAGTAATAGGAGTTGACGTTCTTCATGTCGAACAGGTTGAAGACATCCAATCCAATCCATGCGCGCTTCAGGTATCGGAAGAAACCGCGGTCGCGGATGAGGTCGCCTTCTTCTATCAGTTGGTAAGAAAGGCCCATGTCCACACGTTTATAGACCGGGGCGCGGAAATACCCGTCTTCATAGCCTTTGTTGGGAATGGTGACGGGAAGTCCTCCCGACAATACCCCTTTCAGGTTTAGCTGGATGCGCTTGTATCCGGGAAAATAATCTTGGAAGAAAAGCCCGAGGCTATAATCCGGACTATTGGGAAGCGGGGCTTTGGCGGTCCCCCGGATGGTTTGTTCGGACTTCATCAGGGAGAAACTGATCCACGAATCTGTGCCGGGGACGAATTCGCCGAAGAACTTGACATCCAGCCCGGCCGCGTATCCTTTGGCGCAGTTCTCCCCGTAATAACGGATTTTGACGTTATCCACGGTATAAGGGATCAGGTCGTCCAGCTTCTTGTAATAGAGCTCCGCGGTTATCTTGAAGTTGCGGTCAAGGGCGCGGAAAGTATAATCGCCCCCGGCTATGACATGGATGGAACGCTGGGAATCCAGCCGGTCGTTCAGCCGGACGATGTCGTTCCCTTCTTCGTCCCTGGCGACTTGCCTTAATTCTTTGTAGAAAGGCGACTGGTAATACAGGCCGGTGGCCAGGCGGAATGTCAGGTCCTGATTGGCATTGGGGATGAAGCCGACGGAGACGCGCGGGCTGAAGATGAATTCCTCGTTGTAGCTCCAGTAGCTTCCCCGGATGCCGCCGGTCACGCTGAAAAGGCCTTGGGCGGTCCGGAACTTGAAGGCATCTTGCACGTATGCCGACACGCGGGTGCTCTCCAACTTGTTCCGCGAATATAGATTGGAATACAGGTTCACGCCGTCTCCGGTATGGGGCAGCGAATAGCCTGACGAATCCCGTTTCTCCCATTCCACGATTTTGTCGTTGATTTGTTCCACTTGCACCTGTGCGCCCCATTTGACGGTATTGTTCAGCAGGCGGGCGCTTCCGTAGTGCCCCACGTTCATGATATTTGAATGAAGCCGGTTGCGGGCGTGTTCCTGGTAGCGGCCTACGGAAAGGGCCGAACTGCCGGCATCCAGGGCGGAGTTGTCATTTCCCCCGTCGTTGAGCCAGTATTCCCCGGCAATGTCATACCTTTCGTCTTCCTTGCTGTCGAAAGCGGAGGCCTGTATCCCCAGTGTCGTGTCGTCGTTGGGCTTGTAGGCGAGGGAGAAGGCGCCGAACAGGGTCTGGAACTTGTCTTTTTCGTTGCTGTTCGGGAACCAGACCCTGAACCTCTGGCTGTTTTCGGCCGTGCCGAAGGTCGTTTCACGGCTGTGCGGCACGAAACGGTATTTGTTGATGGCAAAGTTCCCCAGGAAAGAGGCTTCCCATTTGGGAGAAAAGGCATACGTCATGTACGATTGCAAATCCATGAAGCGCGGGTCGTATTCCGCGTCGGTGTCCATGGTGCCGAGCAATGAACGCCCGCTTTTGTAACGGAAGCCGGTGACTTGGGTGAACTTTCCGGCCGAACTCCCGACATACACGTTCCCTCCCAGCATGCTGGCGGAGGCCGAGCCTTCGAACGTTTCGGGTTTCTTGTAGGAGATGTCGAGGACGGAACTCATCTTGTCGCCGTAACGGGGCTCGAAGCCCCCTGCCGAGAAGCTGACTTCCCGCGTCAGCTCCGGATTGACGAAACTCAGCCCCTCCTGTTGCCCGGAACGGATCAATAAAGGACGGAATACTTCGATGCCGTTCACGTAAATGATGTTCTCGTCGTAACTTCCGCCGCGCACCGAATACTGTGAACTCAGTTCGTTGTTGGATGAAACCCCGGCAAAGGTCACCACCAGGCTTTCGATGCTGCCTCCCGACGGGTCGGGCAGCAATTTGACCTTGTCGGCCTGCATGGTTTCCATCGTGGACGTTTGTTTCCGGATGGCAGTCACGGAAAAATCACCCAGGTGGATGGACGTATGGTTCATCAGCACGTTCAGGCGCATGTCGGCCTGCAAAGAAGGGACGATGCGCTCCGCTTTGTTGTAGCCCAAGCAAGAATAGACGAAGGCGACCGAATCTCCGGGCGTGACGTTCAGCGAATAGTATCCTTTTTCGTTGGTCATGGTGCCGTTGAGGGTATTCTTCACCAGGATATTTACCAGTTCCAGCGGATTGCCGTCCGCGTCCCGCACGTAGCCGGTCACTTTTACCCGTCTCTGGGCATGGCCCGCCGTGGAGGCGAGGAGCAGGAGGATGATGAGCGCGCGTATTTTCATTCCGGACTTTCTGTTTTCGTTGCACTTGGCAAAGATACGACGATTGCCGGAATATCTTCCCATGCGGGAGGTTTTTTCTCTCGCGGGGCGGGGCGTGC
>CAYRFT010000181.1:0-4484 GCA_964423585.1 uncultured Parabacteroides sp.
TATCGCCCGTTCAACGCCTCCAGCACCTGCCCGGCGATGCTCTTCATCCCTGCCACGGTCGGATGGCCGGCCTTTTTGTCTATGTCGTGCAACACGATGCAGGGGATGCCGTAATGCGAACAGGCTTCCTTCACCGATTCGCTTATTTCCTCCCGCAACTCCGTATTGAGGATGAAATAAATGTCCGTGCCGGGGTAACGGTTGACGGCTTCCGCGAGCAGTCGGCAAAGAGCCGGGCGGAACCGGTAAAGTCCTGCTCCCGACGGAAGCGGGCTGTAGTCATAGTCGCCCGTCTCCACGCCCGCCCAACTGTCGTTCGTGGCACCGAAAATCAAAAGGATGTCGGGACTGCCGAGGTTTTTTATCCGCGTGATGAAAGAACGGCTCGTGTAGTCGTCGCCGTTGTATCCCGTGTAGGAGACGGTAGCCCCGCTGTATGAATCGTTCACGCCCAGCACGAAGCCGCCATCCGCCACGACTTGCCACCACCATGTCTGCTTTACGTCACCCACGTCCGTGCGCCCTTCCTTCGGGTGTATGTCGTACCACGTCTCGTTCCCTGCGGGGATATAGCCGGCGAAGGTGGAATACGAATCGCCGAGTATCGATACTACGGGCTTGGCACGGCGGTTCGTCACTTCTTGTGCCGGTGCGTCGCTCCACACGGCGGCCGTAAGGCAAAGCACCGCTGCGACAAATATGCTATTCCGTTTGACCGTTCCGGAACGACGGTGATACCGGACGAAATCGATTCCCTTTTTCATGATGATTTTCCCTTTCTTTACCATAACTATAAATTGCTCTTCTTTTTGAATTATGTACAATCAAGGCAGCGGAACAAGCGGATTACTTCACCAATTTTAATTCTTGGATCAATCGCTGGCACTTGCCCCACTTGTCAATCATGAACAGAATGTAGCGGATATCGACACCGATGCACCGCTGCAATTCCGCTTCGAAGGCAATGTCGCCACTCATGGCTTCCCAGTTGCCGTCGAAAGCCAGGCCGATGAGGCGGGCGTTCTTATCGAAAATCGGACTACCGGAATTGCCACCCGTAATATCATTGTTTGTCAGGAAACAAAGCTGGAGATCCCCGTTTTCGTTGGCATACCGGCCGAAGTCGCGGCTGCGTACCAAATCGAGGATTTCCTCTTGCACCCGGAACTCGTCATTCGTCGGATCTTGCTTTTCCAAGATGCCTTTTTCAGTCGTGAAATAGTTATACCAAGCGGCATCG
Source organism: uncultured Parabacteroides sp. (assembly GCA_964423585.1). Lineage (GTDB taxonomy): Bacteria > Bacteroidota > Bacteroidia > Bacteroidales > Tannerellaceae > Parabacteroides. The sequence goes on from CAYRFT010000181.1 coordinate 1,241, forward strand.
TAGGGGAAATAGCCTCCAATGCTGCCATAGCTGGCGCGCATGGTGAAGTTGGCATCCGAATAGAAGGTCTTGTCGGGATACATCTCCATCAAACCTGCCAGATAAAGGCGTTCGCCCTTTGCGATCTTATCTTTCGGCTCATTCAAATGATTCTCCAGTTCGATCATGGCCACGAACGATGAAAGGCTGAGAGCAAAAGCGGGGTCTTTCTTCAGTTTGGCATTCTTCTTCGGGTCGGAAATGAAGTTCACGATGTTATCATACGAAAGCAGCTTCGTTTTCTTGAAGACATCCGCTGCATACTTCTTATAATCGCCTTTATACTTCTTGTCGATGTGGGCAAACTCGTCCGGTAAATAAGCCGCCGGGATGCGTTCTTTCGCGATTTGCATCATTGCCGCCAGGACCTGCCGGTCGAGATCCGGTTCATAATCCTTGAAGAAGGGTTTGATACGGTCTTCAAGGAAGATTTGGCGTTCCTCGTCTGTTGAACCTTTGGCATCAAAGCTGTTCACCATGCGCGCCAAACCGACGATTTCGGTTCCACGCTCCAACGACTCCATCAGATATGCCATGGCCCGCAGGTATTCATTGGCGGATGTATAACCGTCTTTCAACAAGCTGAGGACATCGCCATATTTCGCCTGGCGTTGCGGATCTTGGGCCACCCAGCCGGCAAATGCCTTTTCCTGCTCTTGTTTCCGGGCAATGACACCGAGACGCGCCAATCCTTTGTTCATGCCGATCGAGTTTTTCCAATAGTTGGAACTGCCGGCATACTTCGAAGCATATTTGATGCGTACCGTGTCGCTTTCAGACATTGCCTTTTTCCAGATTTCCTGCTTGATGCCGCGCACTTCGATGCGGGGGATGTTCGCGTCCTCGATCCGTTGCTGCACGCCCCATGAGCACAGATAGCGGTCGGTGCTGCCCGGGAAGCCGATCGTCATGGCGAAGTCCTTGTCCTGATAGCCCTGCAGGGAAACTTCAGCCACATACTTCGGCGAGTACGGTTTGTTGTCTTTACTGTATTCAGCCGGTTCGTTGTTGGCATTGGCATAGACGCGGAAGACGGAGAAGTCGCAGGTATGGCGCGGCCACATCCAGTTGTCGGTATCGCCGCCGAACTTCCCGATCGACCCGGGAGGGGCAAACACCATGCGGACATCGCGGAACACATCATACACGACGAGGTAATATTTGTTGTCGGAATAGAACGGGATGACGCTTGCCTGTTTGAACTCATCCGTCCCGATCGAATCGCACAGCGCATTCCCGATAGAGTCTGCCATCATCAACCGCTTATATTCATCATCAATCTTGCTGATGGCACCGTTGACACGCTCCGATACGTCGATCGTCTGGCGAAGATATTTGACAGCCAGTCCCGGCACGGGCAATTCCTGCTCTTTGCTTTGAGAGACAAAACCGTCTTTCAAATAATCATGCTCGACGCTGCTGAGTTGCTGGATGGCCCCGAAGCCGCAATGGTAGTTGGTGAAGATCAATCCTTCCTGCGAAACGGTGATGCCCGTGCATCCGCCGCCGAAGATGACGACGGCGTTTGCCACGCACGGGTCGGTCTCGCTGTACAACTGTTCATACGACGGCGTAAAACCCAATTCCTGCATGCGGGCCAGGTTCTGCCTGTTCAATTCTTTCAATACCCACATGCCTTCGTCGGCATAGGCTTGGCCCAAGGCGGCAAACAGAAGCAAAACACTCCCAATCTGTTTTCTCCAATTCATTTCCTTATTCGTTTTCTATTAGTAATTTGATTGTATTTACCCGGGTACGCGCCGACAGCCATTCGGTCAGCTTCGATTTGTCCTCGGGCGATACTTCTTCGGAACTGTTGACATAAATCAGCATGATCGGCTTTTGCGTGCCTGAGTCCAGCGGGACGACGGTGGCATGCGTGCAGGAAATCTCCCGCACGAAGGGGAAGAGCACCTTTACCTCGGACTTGATCTGTTCCGAAAGGATGGAATCATCCCGATAATTCTTCAGTTCGCGCTTCAGCGAATCTATCAGCAACTCCTGGTCCCGCAACGTCTGCTCGTTGTTCTTGTATAAATCCTGTATCACCATGCTCTTCAGCTTGTTGATATCCGCCCCTTGTTCCAAGAAGCCTTGCTGCACGACCAGGTTGACATCCTTCAGCCCGTAGTTGGAAAGGCGCTCCCGGGCATTTTCGATGAAAGAGTCGGGGACGTTATCCCCCACCAAGACAACCTTTATTTCTTTCTTGCCGGAAGTATGGGTGATCGTCTTGTTCAGGATTTGCGTGTTCGGGAAGGCCAGTTCGGTGTTGATGTATTTTAAGGCCTGCTGGTTGAAATACGTCGTCTTGACCAGGCGGTAGCTCAGGAACAAGCTGGGCACGATGGTAAAGAAGACGATGATGCCGACATAGCGCGTGACACGCTTCTCGTGCTCTTTCTCCAGGAATACCTTCTTCGGGTACTTCAGCACGCGCACCACCAGGTAGGTGGCCAGGCTGATGAACACGCTGTTGATGAAGAACAGGTAGAAAGCGCCGAAGAAGTAATAAAGATTGCCGGTGGCCAGGCCGAATCCCGCCGTGCAGAGGGGAGGCATCAGCGCCGTCGCGATGGCCACGCCGGGAATCACGTTCCCCTTGCTCTTCGTCGAGCTGGCCACAATCCCCGCCAACCCGCCGAAGAAGGCGATCAGCACGTCGTAGGACGTGGGCTGCGTGCGGGCGAGCAATTCGCTTTGCGCCTCGTTGATGGGCGAGATCAGGAAATAGATGGAAGAGGTAATGACGCTGAACATCGTGGCAATGGCAAAATTACGGAACGAACGCTTGATCAGCTCGAAGTCCGAGATGCCCAGTCCCAGTCCGAATCCCATGATAGGACCCATCAAAGGAGAAATCAGCATGGCACCGATGATGACAGCCGTGGAATTGGTGTTCAACCCGAGCGAGGCGATGAAAGTGGCGAAAATCAAGACCAGCAGGTTCGTCCCTTTGAACTCCACGCCCTTCTTGATGGACTCGATGGTTTCATGTTCGTTTTCTTTTTCCTGCCGCACGTCGAATATGTGGGAAAAAAAGGCTTTAATGTGCACGTATAATGATTCTTTCTCCATGATTTTTTGTTTGAGATTGCAAATTTATAAATAAAAAGCAAGTAAACGGATGAATCAGAAGCGAAAATATCTCTTATGGGGCAATAAAGTTTCCCGGCAAGGGGCGCGGAGGCCCTACGACGGTGCT
>CAYRFT010000182.1:0-4460 GCA_964423585.1 uncultured Parabacteroides sp.
GCCCGACGGCAAGTTTCCTGTTTTTTGTTCCGCCGCACTGCAAATCCAATCAAAATCCGTATCTTTGACCCGCAAATCAAAAAAACAAAAGGCTATGACATTAATTATTGTGATTGCGGTTGTGGTGTTATTCTTGTTCTGGGTAATGTCTTTGTACAACCGCTTGGTGAAGTTGAGGAACAATCGGGAGAATGCTTTCGCCGACATCGACGTGCAGTTGAAGCAACGGCATGATCTGATTCCGCAATTGGTGGCCACTGTCAAAGGATATGCGGCCCATGAAAAGGAGACATTGGACCGGGTCATTGCGGCCCGCAACGGCGCCGTTGCCGCCAAGTCGATCGACGACAAGATCCGGGCGGAGGGCATGCTGACTTCCGCCTTGTCGGGCCTGCGGGTGACGCTGGAAGCCTATCCGGACCTGAAAGCCAACCAGAATTTTATCCAGTTGCAGGAAGAAATCTCCGACTTGGAAAACAAACTGGCTTCGGTGCGCCGTTACTTCAATTCGGCCACGCGCGAGCTGAACAACGCGGTCGAGACTTTCCCCTCGAACCTGGTCGCGGGCATGTTCGGTTTCCATAAAGAGATAATGTTTGATCTGGGCGAGCAGCGTGCCACGTTGGAAGAAGCCCCGAAAATCAGTTTTTGATCCATGGAATATGTCGGAATCCAGACGCAGCAGAGCAGGAATAACGTGCGGTCGTTGTTTCTGCTCTGTTTGTTTCCCTGCCTGGTGGTCGGGCTGACGTATTTGTTTTGCTACCTGCTGCAGTGCATCTCGGTGCCCGAGGAGCGGTCGGGGATGGTCGTCCCGTATGCCAATGAAATGTTCCTGCGTGCCGTCCCGTATGTCGTCGGCGGCGTGCTGCTTTGGTTCGTGATAGCCTATTTCGCCAACACAAGCATCATCCGCTCCGCCACGGGCGCGGTGCCGCTGGAGCGCAAGGACAACAAGCGGATATATAACTTGGTGGAGAACCTCTGCATGAGCCAGGGCATGAGGATGCCTAAAATAAATGTGATCGACGACGGGTCGTTGAACGCTTTCGCCAGCGGCATTGACGAGCGGACTTACACTGTGACCCTCTCAAGGGGCATTATCGAAAAGCTGAATGACGAGGAACTGGAAGGCGTCATTGCGCACGAGCTGACCCATATCCGGAACCGTGACGTGCGCCTGCTGATTGTTTCGATCGTGTTTGTCGGGATCTTCGCCATGATTTCCCAGATTTGCATGCAGTGGGTCTATTACTCCGCGTGGATGCCGCGCCGGCGCGACGAGAAAGGGAACGGCGCGATTGTCATCATGCTGCTGGCGTTGCTGGTGGCGGCGGTCGGTTACTTCTTTGCCTCCTTGATGCGGTTTGCCATCTCGCGCAAACGCGAATACATGGCCGATGCGGGAGCGGCCGAGATGACACGGAACCCGCGGGCGTTGGCGAGCGCCCTGCGGAAGATTTCGGCGGACCCGGACATAGAGGCGGTGAGGCGGTCGGACGTGGCCCAGTTGTTCATCCAGCATCCGGGCAGGCGGTCGATGGGCTTCCTGGATAGCCTGAACGGGCTTTTTTCGACGCATCCGCCTATCGAGAAGCGGATTCAGATACTTGAACAGTTTTGAGCGGGGCGGCCTCGCGACGGAATGGTTTAGGAGGAGTGGATGATGCAAACGACAAGCATTACATTTCCGGCGGAATGGTATCCGCAGAGCGCGGTACAACTGACCTGGCCGCATGAAGACACGGATTGGGCTCCGATTCTGGGTGAAGTGACGGCTTGCTTTGTCGCGATTGCCCGGGAAATCATGAAACGGGAGAAGCTGCTGGTCGTATGCCGGTGCGAAGAGGACGTGCGGAGACAATTGGGCGAAGTGGACGAAGGGCGCGTCCGTTTCGTCGAGATGCCGACCGATGACACGTGGGCGAGGGATCATGGGGGCATCTCCGTGTTCGATACTTTCGGGCCTGCCGTATATGATTTCGTCTTCAACGGGTGGGGCATGAGGTTCCCGGCGGGAAAAGACAACCGGATAACCCGGAATTTATTCCGGGAAGGCGTTTTTTCCGACCGGGTTTTCCCTGCGGACATGGCTCCCTTCGTATTGGAAGGCGGGAGCATTGAATCGGACGGGCAGGGGACTCTGATGACGACCGCCGAGTGCCTGTTGTCGCCCAACCGCAATGAATACATGCAACGGGAAGAAATAGAGAACCACCTGAAGGATATTTTCGGCCTTTCCCGGGTATTATGGATAGAGAACGGCTTCTTGGCGGGCGATGATACCGACAGCCACGTGGACACGCTGGCCCGTTTCTGCCGGGAAGATACGATCGCTTACGTGCAGTGTGCCGACGAAACGGACGTGCATTATGACGAGCTGAAGGCGATGGAGGAAGAACTCAAGGCCTTTCGGCGGCTCGACGGCGAGCCTTATAAACTGGTCGCGCTGCCGATGGCCGACGAGGTCATTTGGAACGATGAACGCCTGCCTGCCACGTATGCCAACTTCCTGATCATAAACGGGGCCGTGTTGCTTCCGTTCTATCGTTCGCCGAAAGATGAAATGGCGCGCAAGGCCTTGCAGGAGGCTTTCCCGGACCGGGAAATCGTGGGAATCGATTGTTTCCCGTTAATCAAGCAACACGGGTCATTGCACTGCGTGGCGATGCAGTATCCCGAAGGTTTTATCGAATAGGAAAGAATACGAAAGAATATGAAAGTCGGATTGGTACAACAGAGGAACACGGCGGATATTCCGGCGAATATCCGGAAATTGCAGGATAACATCCGGAAGGCGGCTGCCATGGGTGCCGGGCTGGTCGTGCTGCAGGAATTGCACAACGGCCTTTATTTCTGCCAGACGGAAGACACGGGGGCATTCGACCAGGCCGAGCCGATACCGGGCCCTTCGACCGATACGTTCGGAGTGCTGGCGAAAGAATTGGGCGTTGTCCTGGTCCTGTCGCTGTTCGAACGCCGCGCCCCCGGCCTGTACCACAATACGGCCGTCGTGCTGGAGAAGGACGGAAGCATCGCCGGCAAATACAGGAAGATGCACATCCCGGACGACCCTTCTTATTACGAGAAATTCTATTTTGCGCCGGGAGACCTGGGCTTTGAACCGATCGACACGTCGGCCGGCAGGCTGGGCGTGCTGGTGTGCTGGGACCAGTGGTATCCCGAGGCCGCCCGGTTGATGGCGATGCGGGGCGCGGAAGTATTGATTTATCCGACAGCGATAGGTTGGGACGACACGGATACGGAGGACGAGAAGAAAAGGCAATTGGATGCGTGGATCACGGTGCAGCGCGGCCATGCGGTGGCCAACGGCCTCCCGGTCGTCACGGTAAACCGGACAGGGCACGAACCGGACCCCTCCGGGCGGACGCATGGAATCCGCTTCTGGGGAAACAGCTTTGCCGCAGGGCCGCAGGGCGAATTGTTGGCCGTGCTGGCTGCCGGGCAGGAAGAGGTGCGCGTCGTGGAGATCGATAAAAGCCGGAGCGAGGATGTGCGCCGTTGGTGGCCTTTCTTCCGGGATCGCCGGATCGATGCCTTCGGCGGGCTGGCAAGGCGCTTTCTGGTGGAATGACTTCCTTTTTGTGCCGGTTCAATCATTGTTTTTGCTTCTTCCCCAGGAAATATTTCCTTGCCTCTTCCGGGTAATGCTCGATGGCATAGCGGAGAGCCGTGCGGGGCAAGCGGGCCGCATATTCGTCCAAGAAGGCCGTGAGGGCCTCCCGGTCGCGCTTGCCGATCTCACGGAGCATCCAGCCGACGGCCTTGTGCATGAGATCGTGCTTATGCCCCATCAGTTGTTTGGAAAGGGCGATGGTGTCGTCGAACTGGCCGTGGCGGATGAAAGGCATGGTCGAGACGATGGCTATGCGCTGTTTCCACAGGTCGCCGCTTCCGGCAAGGCGGTATAGCAGGCTACGGTTTTTCCGGTGCAGAAGGTAATTGCCAACGAGGGTAGGGCAGCTCGAATCCACCAAATCCCAATTGTTGCAACGGTGGGCGTTCTTCAGGTAGAAACGGTGGATGCCGCCGCGTTCCTCGTCGGTGGCCGTTTTCCCCTTGAAGCGTTCTACCAAGACGAGGAGGGCGCAAAGCCGTGCTTCGTGCCACGGCGAATCGAGCAGGATTTGCAATTCCTCCGGCGGCGTGTCCATGTTTGCTTTGGCAATGCGGCGCGTCAGCGGGGCGGGAATGCCCAAGAAGCAGTCGCCTTCGCCGTATTCTCCCGGCCCGGTCTTGAAAAAGCGGCTCAAACGTACCGCTTTTTCGGCGGAAGCGACCGACAGGAGTTCATCCAAGATAATAGAAGCCGTCTTCATGGCCGTATCGTATCTTTTTTTGGTTGTTTTCCACAGGTTCATCGGTCGGAGGCCAGCCGTCCGTCCCGACGGGCGTAAAGATACGACAAATTTGAGCCTGTCCCCAAATTTTGCCGCGGA